>DASYUA010000147.1:0-29763 GCA_036001665.1 Tepidisphaeraceae bacterium | reverse complement strand
ATCGAGGCGCCCAATACAGTCGAATTCCGCGGCGACGTCCAGCTCCAGGGCTTTATTATCTTCGAAAACAAGGGCAACTCGGCCACCAACGTCATCGACATGCGCGGCAACTTCAGCCAGGCGCCGCTTCCCGCCGGCGCTGAGTTTGACCCCATTCGCTGGATAACCGGCATCTCGGTGCTGGCGCCCACCGCCAGAATGGTCATCTCCGGCAGTGTCGATTCCTTGCTCAAAGGCAACGTGATCCTCGGCGCCTTCAGCAACGGCGGCAGCGCTGACTGGACCTTCGACAAGGGCAGCCTGGTTACCTTCGATCCCGGTGACTCCGCCGTCTTCAACGGCAAGACGGTCAAATTCGCCTCCACCGGCGAACTCAACATGCCCACCGCCGGCCTCAAATACAGCAGCTATTTCAGCCCCGAGGGTATTTCCTATGAGGAAGTCAAGCCCTGAGTTTCCCGCTCAGATTCGCCGTTTTTATCTGACGCTTCTGAACACGACACGCTGGGCGGTATTTTCCACAAAAAACATCGCGCTCTTTTGACTCACCCCCCATTTCAATTGGATAACCTATCTTATGAGCTTTGTGCAAAACCCCAAACGTGTTTCTGGAACCAGTTCCCGGCGGGCCGGCTTCACTTTGATTGAGGCGGCCCTGGTCACGACGATCATCAGCTTCGGCGTCCTGGCGATGCTTCAACTGCTGGCCGTCGGCACCGTCTCCAACAACGACGGCGCTGAGATGAGCACCGCGATCAACCTCGCCAAGGGGCTTCGCGAGCTCATGGTGGGCATGCCCATCGCCGATCCACAGACCCCGACTCACTGGGGCTCTGAAACCGGCGAGAACCTTGCCGCCTACGACGACATCGATGACTTCGACGGCAAGAGCTATTCGCCGCCCATCGATGCCCGCCGCACCACCGTCACCGAGTTCAGCGGCTGGACGCAAAGCATCGCGGTCCACACCGTCGATCCCAATCTTTTGACCTCGAGCGTCCCCAACGGAACGACCGCGGCCCTGCGTGTGACCGTGAACGTGAGCCACAATGGCAAACAGATCACCAGCTACAGCTGGGTCGCCTTTGACGCGGTGCCATGATGCGGGCAGGTGGAGTCGAGCGGACGTTGCGTAGTGCGTATGGATGTCTCTGGAGTAAAGCATGCGAAACTGCAAATCGCTGGTCGCAAAATCTGGTTCGCCCCGGGCGGCTCGCGTCAAATCAAGCCGCCATGGAGTGACAGCACTCCTCGCGATGCTCTACCTGGCCCTGATCGCCTCGCTGGCCGTCGGCTTCTATGCCTCGACCAACAGCGCGTCGATGGTCACGGAAAACGAAAAACGCACCAGCATGGCGCTGATGTCATGTGAGTCCGGAATGGACTTCATGCGCTTCCACATGGACCAGGTGACCATCCCCTACGGAACGACCCAGACCCAGTTGTTTGGAAAGCTGTACAGCGAGCTGAAGCTCCAGCTCGAGGACACCGGCAACATGGGCAGCAAGACCATCGCCAACGATGGCGCCTTCATCACCATCCCCTCCGATCCCAGCCAATACATCAAGCTCGACCCCAAGGGCGGGGAATTCCGCGTCATCATCGAAAACCTCGGCCAAAAGGTCGAGGTCAAGATCGTCGGCAGATATGCCGGCTATGAAGCCAGGCGCGCGGTGCAGATGAAGTTTGACCTGGCCGAAAAGGCCAGCCACATCTTCGACTATGGCATGGCCTCCAAAGGCGCGATCAGCACGGCCGGCACGTCGCGAATTCGCGGCGCTACCGATCCGACCAAGGGCAGCATCCTTTCCACCTCCACTGCCGCCAACCCGGTCAGCATCAACGGCAAGGAAGTCAGCGGTGATATCAGCATCGTCAACCCCACCGGGACAGTCACCTTCGGCGGCGGGGCCAGTATTGGCGGCAGCACCGACCCCGTGGACATCATGACCAATCACATTCACAAGGGCATCTCCGCCCCCGAGTTCCCGGCCATCGACACTGACGCCTTCAAGGCCTATGCCACCAACCCCTACGTCGGCGGCACCAATCTGGTCAACGTCCGCATCCCGGCCAACTCCAACCCCCACTTCAACAGCGGCGTCAACATCCAGGGCGTGCTCTACATCGAGAGCCCCAACAACATCGTCTTCAACGGCAACGTCAACGTCCAGGGTGTGATCGTCACCCAGAACAATCCCATCGGCAACCTCTCCACCAACGTCCTTACTTTCAGCGGCAGCGTCAGCGCCTCGCCCGTGAGCACGCTGCCTGAATCCTTCGGCGACCTGCGCATGCTCACCGGCTCGTTCCTGCTCGCCCAGGGCTTCCAGGCCAACTTCACCGGCAACTTCGGCACCATCAACGGCGCCATCATCGCCGACAAGATCGGCTTCACCGGCAACGCCGGCGGCACCGTCATGGGCAGCATCGTCAGCCTCACCAATAATCCGCTCGTTGTTAACGGAACTTCTGAGATCATCATCGCCAGCACGGGAACCACTGATTATCCCGCGGGCGTGTTCTTCAGCAGCCGCTATGCCGCGCTGCCCGACACTTATGAGGAGGTCAAGCCGTGAGAATTGTTGCACCGACCAATCGTCTGCGTAATCGCGTTCGCCTGGGACTCAGCCTCGCCGAAGTCATGATAAGCCTGGCGATCTCCGCCATGCTGCTCACGGCCGTCGCGGCGGCCTTCACCGCCTCCAGCGAGGCCATCGAGCAAAACGATGAGTTCTTCCGAGCCTCCCAGGCGGCCCGCGTCAGCATGAACCAGATCCTCACCGAGATCCGCCGCGCCAACGCCGTGCAGGTCCCGGCCGGCAACTCGAGCCTCTCCATGCTTACCTTCGACAACAAGGACCGCACCTACAGCTACAGCGCGGCCACCAAGACGCTGAAGATGATCACCAATGACGTCCTCACCGATCCTGATTACAGGCTGGCCAGCAACTGCACGACGGCCACCTTTGATGTGGACACCTTCACCGACAGCGGCGGCATCAAGCATGTGGTCCGCGTGTCCGTGACCATCGTTGTCCAGGTTGGCAAGAACCAGATCCGCCTCACCGGCTCGGCCGCGCCCCGCAAAGAGCAGACCTGGCAATAATGATGCTTCGGATGACCGACTCTCCTGCCAGGCGGGCCGACCATGACGATCAATTGCGCGGGACAAATGACACGGGACAAGGGACAAACAAGTCCCCTGTCCCTTGTCTTTTTTTCGGCCCGTTCCGCATTCACCCTGCTTGAATCCGCGCTGGCCACGATCATCATCGGCGTGGGCATCCTGGCGATGATGGGCCTGTTTGAGGCCTGCACCCGCCAGAACCATCAGGGAGCTCAGGCCACCACCGCGATGATGCTGGCCGGCCATATCCAGGAAATGATGGAAGGCCTCCCCTTCGTGGACCCCGTCAAAGGCCGCACGACCTTCGGCCCCGAAGCAGGTGAAACTCTCGCCAGCTTCAACGACATCGACGACTTCGACAACCAGACGTTGAACCCTCCGATCGACTCCAGCCGCACCGCCGTCCCCTCTCTCTCGCAGTACACCCAGGTCATCACTGTCGTGCCCGTCTATCCCAATCAACCCTCCTCCAACGCCGACGACGCCAAGCCTGAAATTCCCAAGGGCGCCTACACCGGCGCTGCCCGGGTGCGCGTCAAAATCCTCTACCGTTCCCACCCCTCGCATGCGCCACAGGAAGTTTATCGCGCCCAATGGATCCGCCTCGACCACTAGGCAACTCAACATGACCAACCTCAATATCAAACGTCGCGGCGTCGGGCTGGTCGAGTTGTTGCTCGCGCTGGCCATCTCCGCCCTGCTCCTCACCGCCACCGCCGTCGCCGTTGATGCGTCCTTCAAGGCATATTCCAACAACCAGGAGGAGTCGAGCCTTCTTCAGCAGGGCCGCATGGCCCTCAACCGCATGGTCACCTCCATTCGCACTTCCGACTCGCACGCCCCCACAGACACCAAGCTCCTGAGCGACTTCAAAAACGGCCTCAAAACCACCGGCTCGGCCATCGCCATGTTCCAGGAGGATGGGACCAACATCATCTACCGCCTCGACGCGCCAAAGCAGCGGCTCATCGCGGAAGTCAACGGCAAGCCCTACATTCTGGCCCGCGGCGTGCAGGCCTTCCAGGTCACCATGGAGCCCATGCGCAGCGAAGATGCCCTCCGCACCGGCAGCAGCTATGACCTCCTCCGCCGGGCCAACATCCTGATCACCATTCGCACGACCGACCAGACCGCCCAGCCCAGCGAAACCACCGGCAAGCACCCGGTCACGCTGAGCGTTTCGGTCTCGCCGCGCCGTAACTCCTGGTAGGTTCATCACGAGTTTGTAACCCTTGAATTTCAATCGCAAATTGCAAATCTCGATCCGCAATTCCGCCCACTTTGTTGGTCTGGGCAAAAAATGAATCGTATATCTTCCACGGAGTCTGGGGGGTTCTCCACCGGGTTTGGCGCACCGCAGCGACGTTCGAAGCAGAAAATGCAGGCAAGGCAAAAGTCGTAAACGCGAAGTCATGAGCGGCCCCGTGCCGCGAGAGGTTCACCATGACTCCGTCTCTCCGTAGCGGCCTCCTGGCCACGGGCAGACGCGGCGCTGTCGCCGCGCTCGCCATGATCTACCTGATGCTGTTCGGGACCCTCGCCGTCGCCATGTACAGCATGTCGACGCTCAACTCCCAAACCGCCGCCAACTATTCCGATTTCGACAAGGCCCGCGGCGCCGCCGAATCGGGCCTGCACTGGATCGAATACCGCTTCACCAGGATGGCCCGGCCCAAGACCCTGATTGGCAATATCACCCCCACCGTCGCCAACAACCTCTGGCCGTCGATCCGCACTTCGATCACCACCGACCTCAACACTCTTTTCGTCGCCAGCGAGCGCCCCACCCAGTTCACCAACAATCACCTCCTCACCTCCTGGATCGCGACCGACAACACTCCCGCACGCTTCCAGATCGACATCACCCAGGACCCCACCGACACCCGCAAGCTGATCATCTCCAGCACCGGCAGATACCATGGCGCGCTCCGCACCATCACCATGAAGTTCCACATCGAAAAGAAAATCAAATACGCCATCGCCGGGAAAGTCCCCATCCAGATCGGCCGCAATACGCTGGTTGAGGGCCCCATCGCCATGGTCGCCCCCAACCGAATGCCTCCGCTGATCATGCTCAGCGATTTCCGCCATCTCACTTCCAGCCTCAAGGGCAAGATCGACTCCTTCAACGATTTCTGCGAGAAGAATCACGCCGGCTACGACAATCGCATCAACACCGAAAATACCACTGAATATAAAAAGGCTCTCGCCGCCGGCTTCACCGACTACAACCGGGACGGCGCGGTGGATGAATATGACCTGTTCGTGCGGGAATTTGACAGGAACGGCGACATCGCCGTCGATCAGTCGGAATTCACCAACCCCTCCACCGGTAAGCTCTATGACCCTGAGCTCTTCAGCGCCATCGACTCCCTCAGCGCCCCCAAATTCGCCGGAGACCTCCGCATCGGCTATCAGAATGGCATCATCGACAACGAGGATGGCTACGCCAAAGTCCGCGGCCAGATCAACATCTCCAAAACCGCCAAGGACTGGCAGTCGCAAACCTCCTCGGGCACGACGATTCACGACCAGATGCTCGGCCCCACCGCCCCCGAAACCAGCAACTCGGCCACGCCCGTGCAGCTTGGCGTCGATCCCGGCTCGCTGGTCGATCTGAATCCCGCCAATTTCCAGGGCGTCAGCGACAATTTCCGCAGCCGCTCCGGCGCGGGCGGCGGCGCGCCGGTCAACACCGTCAGCCTCAAGGCCAACGTCACCCTCGACGCCACCATGGCCAACGGCGGCGCCGTGGTCGAGCAAACCCCCTACGGCTCGGTCAGCTACGAAGCCACTTACAAACGCCCCGTCTTCAGCAACATGACTCTCCGCAACTGCATCATCCCCAAGGGCCTCAACGCCCGCTTCGACAACTGCAAATTCGAAGGCGTCACCTTCGTTGACATCACCCAGAACATCACCAGGGGCGGCGTCACCACCAAAAACGCCGGCGAAGGCCTCGCCTGGTCGGAACGCATGCGCACCGGCAGCTTCAACCACAGCACCGCCCTCACCGCCGCCAACTCCTACGGCTTCACCGACGGCAACAACCTCCACTTCAACAACTGCACCTTCAACGGCCCGCTCGCCGGCGCTGATCCGTCGGCCTATACCTACTTCACCAACAAGTGGGAATTCACCGGCGCAACCATGTTCGACAACCAGGTCGATCAAACGGCCACGATCGTCTCCCCCCAGACCAGCATTGAAATGGGCTCGTTCACCGCCCCCGGCTCGGCCCCCAGCACGCTCACCGGCGTCGTGGTTGTCGGCAACCTCGACATCCGCGGCACCAGCCGGGTTGATGGCTCGATCATCGTCACCGGCGATGGCGCTATCAACACCACCCTCGGCTACTTCGGCAACAGCGACGGCTCCACCGACACGACCTCGATCCCCAAAGGCGGCCTGGGCAAGTTGAACATCATGTACAACCCCAACCGGCCACTTCCCGATGGGATCAACATGGCGATCGATCTGACGGCCGACCCCAGCACCTACGTCGAAGGCCGCCTCGCGATTCCCAATTGAACCCGATTTGTGCCACTGGCGGCTTGTCCGCCAGTGTTTTTTTCCCTCCGTCTCTCTTCATGGCTAGAATACCCTCGCCATGAAGTACTTCTACGGCGAATACGACGGCCAGGAATTCCCCACTCCCGACAGCCTCTTTAATCTCAATCAACTGATGCAGTTCATCCTTCAGTACGGCGAGCAGGCCCTGAAGGCGATCGAGCAGATGCTCCGCGACGGCAAGGACCCCGAGCAGTCCGAACTCCTCGAGCAGATGATCAAGGATGGCCTGCTCGACAAGGATGGCAAGGGCAAGCTCCGGCTCACCCCCCGCGCCATCAACCGCATGCAGCAAAAGGCCCTGATGGAGGTTTTTTCGAATCTCCGCACCGGCCAGCGCGAGGGCCACGAGAAAATCTCCAGCGGCCAGGGCGGCCAGCGCATCGAGGGAACCAAACCTTATCAGTATGGAGATCCGGTATCAGAATTGGATATTCACCAGACGCTGCACAACGCCCTGACGCGTCATGGCCTTCCACAACATCTCCCACAACCCAAAGACAACCTCCCTCTCCCTTCGGGAGAGGACGGAGGTGAGGGAGGTTCCCACACCAAATCGCGCGCCCACATCAAATTTGATGAGAAAGACTTCGAACTTCACCTCCACGAAGGCGTCACCAGTTGCTCCACCGTCGTCCTCCTCGACATGTCCGGCTCGATGATGCGCTACGGCCGATTCCTGGCCGCCAAGAAGGTCGCCATGGCCATGCAGGCCCTGGTCCGCACCCGCTTTCCCCAGGACACCATCGATTTCATCGGCTTCTACAGCGGCGCAGCGCGCATCCCGGAAATGCTCCTGCCCCTCTCCATGCCCAAGCCCGTCACCATCTACGACTATCAGGTGCGCCTGAAAGTGCCCCTGGCGCAGATCAACCAGGCCCCCCAGCACTTCACCAACCTGCACATGGGCCTCCAGATGGCCCGCCGCCTCCTCCGCAAGCGCACCAGCGAGAACAAACAGATCTTCATCATCACCGACGGCCAGCCCACCGCCCACGTCGAGGGCGATTTCGTCTATCTGCTTTATCCCCCCGATCCCCGCAGCACCATCGCGACACTCAAGGAAGCGGTCTTGACCGTCAAAGAAGGCGCTAGAATCAGCACTTTCGCTTTGATCGAAGATTATTGGGGGATGGACTGGGTCGGCTTCGTTGATCAGCTCACGAAACTGACCAAAGGCGTCGCTTTTTACACCAGCAGCGCTGAGCTCTCCAATTGCATCATGGAAAGCTATCTCAACGGCCGGCGGAAAAAGGCTTACATTCATTGACGATCTGAAATTTCAAATCCGCATCTTCTCCGTCGCGCCAAAACCAACGCACCACCCAGCGCCAACAGAATCATCCCGGGCTCCGGCACCGCCGCCCCATGCCCTTGCGCGAATTGCTGAATCACTTCCCAACCCTCGGCGTTCACAACGCTGGGCCCATACGCCGTATTAAAATTCGCCGCCAGATCGATGAAATCCGAAATCGTCACCGCCCCATCGTAATTCAAGTCCCCCTCCTGCCACGTCATGCCTTGCAACTGATCAAAATTCGATGCCAGATCAATGAAATCGCTGATCGTCACCACCCCATCCAGATTCAAATCCCCCACTTTCGTCGGCCGCACTAAAACATGCGCATCCCCATGCGCATCGTTAACAATCCCCATCCCAATTCTCGACCCCGGATGGGCTGACAAGCCCGAATCAAAAATCCCATCGTGCGGATCGGCCGCCCCATCCGCATTCGCGCTGCGTATCGCCGCATAAATCGAGTTTTTCGCCGCCGCCAGATCCGCCGCATAAACCTTCACCGCCCGAAACGCCCCCGCATCCGGCGGCGAATTCAAATCCAACCCCTGGGCATCCGAAAATGTGCTCGCCGCAACCTCCAGCCCCGCCAGCTCCTGGTTCGCCCCCAGCACCACCAGCGAGCCAATCGCCTCCCCCTTGCCAATCCTCAAAACCAGATCCGCATTCGCCGCCGCATTCGCGCTGGCGGCCACGCCCGCATCGCTATTCAGATTCACCCGCCCCGCCAGCACATCCAGCCCCGCCCCTGGCCCATTGCTTTGGCTTCCGGAGATCGTCAGCACTCCAGCACCGCGCTTACTTAACACATTCCCACTGATAATCGGCCCGTTCAAATTCAGGCTGGCATTCCCCCCCACCGCAGCCGGCCCCTCGATGCGCACCGCGTTGCTCAGGGTCGGCGCCCCCTCCGATTCGATCATTCCCCCCACCAGCGTCACCGTTCCAATCCCCAGCGAGAAGTCGCTGGTCACGACCACGCCGCCCTGCATCAGAGCAAATCCCCCCGCAAACAAATTCCCCAGCAGCCGCAATTTGCCCGCGCCCGTTTTGGTTATTCCACCATTGGAAATGATCGCCGTGATCGACAGATCGTTCGCCGCCGCCCCATCCGCGATATTAAATGTCCGCACGCCCCCGCTCAGATCCATCCTCCCCGAAATCGTCCCCGACACCGCCGCCGGATTGCTCACCACATCCCCCAAGACTCTCAGCAGGCCGCTGGAAGAAGGACCCGTCGTGATATTCCCGCCCGAGATGGCCAGATTGCTGATCGTCTCCACGTGCCCCGCCAGCTCAAACAGTCCGGAGCTTCTGACAGTCACCCAGTTCCACCCATTGGGCACGATCTGCTCATCGGCCTCCAGCCTCACCACATCCGCATTCACCCCTCCGGCTCCATCTCCGATCACCAGGTTTCCATCAATCGTCCCATCCACCACAAGCTTGTTCAGCACCAACACTCCCTGATTCACCATGGTCGGGCCGATGTAATTGTTGTTCGAGCCCGCCGATCCGTTCAGCAGCAGCGTCCCCGGGCCCGTTTTTACCAGCCCGCCGTTTGAAATGACTCCGGAAATTTCCACATCCGTCGCCGGCGTCCCATCGGCAATGTTGAAGTTGCGATTGATCCCGCCCAGATTCAGGTTCGATGCAATCAGTGCTGTTCCGTCCGATGCCAGCCCGCTCACCTCGCCCAAAACCGTCAGCATCCCTCCGCTAATCTGCCCCCCGGCCATTTCCAGGTCCCCGATCGTCTCACCAAAACCATTTTGCGCCAGCACCCCGTTGGACTGAATCGTCACCGTATTCCCCACCGCCTGAATCTGCTCGTTGGCCCCCTGCATTACCACCGTCAGCGCTGCCGCCCCGCCGCCAATCACCAGATCTCCCCTGATCGCCCCATCGACGCCATTCTTCGCAAGCACCAAAGCTCCATCGAGCACCGTTGTCGTCCCCAGATACGTATTGGCCGGCCCTATCATCAGCAGCGCCCCCGCGCCGCCCTTGGTCAGCCCGCCACTGACAATCGAGGCGCTGATCACCAGATCATTTTCCACCAGTCCGTCGGCCACGTTGATCACGCGCGTCCCGCTCCCCAGGCTCAATCGGTCCGCGATGAATGATGGATTGGCCGCGCTGGCGTTGCTGCTGATCGTCCCCAGCACCGTCAGCATCCCCGCCCCGCTGGTCACCTGCCCCTCCGTCAAATTCAAATCCCGGATCGTTTCCGAAAACCCATTCAGATCCATCAGCCCCGAGCTGTTGATGCTCACCACACTTCCCGCCCCATGCCAGACCTGCTCCCCGGCCACCCACCTCACCACATCGCTCCCCGCCCCGCCCGCGCCATCCCCGATCGTCAATCCGCCATTCAGCGCCCCATTGGCCACCGACTTGTTCAACAGCAACGTCCCCGCATTGACCGTGGTGATCCCTGTATAACTATTCGCCGTCGCTCCGCCGAACATCAGGGCTCCATCGCCCGTCTTGGTCAATCCAAAACTCCCCCCAATCGCCCCGCTCATGGAAACATTCGATGAAATCTCCCAGCTTTGCGCGGCCGTCAGCACAATATCATTCGCGATGCCCTGGGGTGCTCCGCTGAAATTGGATATCCCACCCTCTCCCAGCGACAGCGCGCTGCCCGTGATGGAAAATCCCACCGCCCCCGCCGGAAACTGCATCGACCGGATGTTCCACGGCACATCCACCAGGGAATCCGCATGTCCCGGCCCCATCATCAAAACATTGGCCGTCCCATCATTGGCCGGCGGGCCAGGCGGCATCCAGTTCTCCGCCGTCGTCCATCTGTTATCTATGAGGCTCCCCCCATCCCAAATCTCCCCCGCTCGCGCCTGCCCAAAAGCTCCCCCGCCCATGATGAGCAGGCAGGCCGTCCGCGCCCACCGAGTCCTCCACACGCTTCCCACTGCCATCAGCCCTCCGCCCCAGCCGATGCAGCATATTCGATCCCATAGCTATTTCCAGCAAATTACAAACGTAGGTCCGGCTGTGCCGGACGGTGGTCCCTTCTGCGCCTTCCCAGCCACCCGGCCGCGCACAATACCAAGCCCAACATTCCCGGCTCCGGCACCCCATGCCCCTCGGCAAATTCCGCCAGTATATTCCCTTCCATTTCACTGATTCCCCACGTCTGGCCGCTATACGACGAATTGAAATTGGAGGCCAAATCAATGAAATCCGCGATTGTCACATTATGGTCATAATTCAAATCCCCCTCCTGCCACGTCGCCGTCCCGACCTGATTGAAATGTGATGCCAGATCGATGAAGTCGGAAATCGTCACCGATCCATCGAGGTTGAGGTCACCAATCCTTGTCGGACGAATCAGCACGTGATTGCTCATCTTGGCGATACCGATTCCACTATTGGCATGCAGGTGCGAATCGATGATCCCGTCCAGCGGATCGGATGCGCTGCCGTTGTTCGCATTCACAATCGCATCCCACAGGTCCGACCTGGTCGAATCCAGGCTCGACGAATACACCCGCACCGCCCGGAGTAATCCTCCCCCCGACACAGGGCTATTCAAATCCAGCGTCTGAGTCCCCGGCGCTGCATAAGCGACCGACAACTCTTTCAGATCTACGCTCGTCCCCAGCACCACCTTGGAGCCATTGATGCCCAGTGTCAGCGGCGAGCCGGCCGCAGAGCCGCTTACTCCTGGGTTCGAGTTCAGATTGACCGTCCCCCCATCCGCATTGAGCGACGCTCCCGCCCCATGGGTCTGTGAGCCACTGATCGTCAACGTCCCATCGCCGGTTTTAGTGGCCAGTTGACTCGCCGCAATTCGAAAACTCCCCGACAATGTCATTGCCTGTCCTGTTGCGACCTTGATCTCGCTCGTGCCGGCCAGCGTCAGCGGCGCTGAAATCACATGGCTGCCCGAGGCCACCTCGATCGTTCCCGCGCTGGCTGCATCTCCAACTGTCAAACTCCCCCCGCTCCCCGCGGCGATTGTGTAACGGTTGGCGTTGTCAAAGACAACCGTCCCAATCGTCCTCGCCCCATCCAGCGTCACCGTACGTGCCGCCGTAATCTTCCCCAGGAATCCCGCGATGCCCGTCGCGCCTGTCGGGACCACCGCCGGCGACCAGTTGCCCGCCGTCCCCCAGCTTCCGTTGGCATCCACGTTCCACTGCGGAATCTGGGCAAGATTCACCATGATGGTGGTGCTGGCCGCATCATCAAACAGGGTCGCCCACAGGTTGCCCTGTCTGCGCTCCACCAACGAGAGCTGTCCTGTCAGGTCGCCGATGGGTTCGCCGTTATAGTGAATGATTGGGAAGTTGCCCGGCTCCAGCGACGACCGTTGAATCAGGTTGACCTTGCCATCCTTGAAGGTGTGCGTGTTGTTACCAACCAAATAGATCCCATCAAACGAACTTCCGGCCCCCTCAATATCCACGATGCTTCCCGCCTCCAGCGTAAGCCCCTCAAAACTGGCGTCGCCGATTCCATTGATCCCCGGAGCGATGTGCGACAGTGGCCGCGCGGTGACGAAGTTGCGAATGGTTCCACTCACGTCCAATCCAGTGCCCGAATTGAGCGTAATTGGTGTAGCGCCAGAACCAACGAACTGGAGCTTCCCTTCGTTCACCACGGTGGGTCCGCTGTAGCTGTTGCTTGCGTTCAGCAGCAGCGTCCCAGCCCCAAACTTGTTGATTCCCTGCGCCCCACTGACCGGCCCGCTCAAAGTCAACAAGCTGTTGCCTTCGACAATCACATCCAGGTTGCTCGTAAGCACGAATGGATTGGTGAACGAATGGCTGCCGGTCACTCGGCGGATGTTGAGCACCGCCTCTCCCTGCTGCGTGGACCAGGTGACCGGAGCCGATCCGGTAAAGTTGTAAGGCGTCGGACTGTTGATATCGAGGGTGCCCAGCGTGATGTTGTCGGTGATTCCGATCGTGTGCGCCGGTTGCGCGCTGGTCCCGGCGAACCAGGCGCGCTGGCCGAGGCCGTTGGGGATCGTCAACAAGCCCGGTTCATTGGGATCGAACGTCTGCTGCTGCCAGTTGCGAGGGTCAAACCAGCTTCCCTGCGCGTCTGTGATGCAAGCGCCCGTCGGCGGCGTGCTTCCAAACTCGGCGCGCAGCGCATCAAACCTCGACGGCGAATCCGCATTGGACGCCAGAAACTCGATTGTTCCCAAAATCCTTAACTTCGAGCCCGCCGGCAGCGCTCCCGACCCCAGTACCCGGGCAGTCGAGAATGGGTCGGCATACGTCCCCTCCGTCCATGTTTTGTTCACAATCCACGGCGTCCGCAGTGCTGTGCCGTTCTGGTTCAGGAAGCTCAGATTGATGTGCAATTCGGCCGACCCGCCAACCCCCACAACCACGCCCGTATTCAGCGATGCAAATCCATTGGCCAGTGGACCAAAGCCTCCCGTGGTCACATTCCAATTCAGATCCACATCAAACTTCAGCGAGCTTTCCCCCGGATACGCGTTGATCGGATCCGTCTGCGTCACGCCCGTCCCCGTCGCGAGCACGAAGGACGCCGTGGTTGCATTGGTCACCCGCCCCAGCGAGCCCAATGCAATGGTGTTGGCCGTTCCCGATGTAAACGTATTATCCAGCTGATAAGGATTGGTTGGATAAATATCGATCGACTTGGGCACCGCGATCAGTCCCGTGCTGAACGGCACATCCCCCGCGTTCGAAACATCCGCATCGTGCGTCAGCGTAATCCTGCTGGTCCCATCAAAGCTGATCCCCGCCCACGTCTGGGCGGCGCCCAATAGCGTTGCGGCCGCCGCCGCGACAATGCACCCGCTCGCTCTACGTTTGCACTTCATACCTCTCCTCCGAAATGCACTGCGTGACGATAAGGCCTGATTTTCGGGTTTCAAGCAAAAATTCGGAATAGCCCTGTTCAGGGCAGCCCGCATCGCATATCCGTCTTTCACCCCCTTCCCCCTTCATTTAAACTGACAAAAGCCGCCCAATTCCACGCAGCAATGCAAACCGACCAAACCACCATCACCCTCTCCCGCCCTGGCTCAAAATCACAGCCAGCACAAGAAATCACCATTCCGGCCACCCTCGGCTCCGTAAGACTCCTCACCCCAATCGGCCAGGGCGGCATGGGCATCGTCTATCGCGGCCGCGATCAACTCCTCAATCGCGATGTGGCCGTCAAATTCCTTACCAACGCCATCGCCACCCCCGACGATCCCAATTTCACGGCATTCCTCGAAGGCGCTCGCGCCGCCGCCGCCCTCCAGCACGCTTCGCTCACCACCGTCCACCAGGCCGGCGTCGTCGAGAATGTCCCCTACATCGTCATGCAGTTCGTTGACGGCCCCACCATCTCCCAGCTCATCAAAACCACCGGTCCTCTCAACCAGCACGAGGCCCTCGCGATTCTCATCTCCGTGGCCGAAGCCATCGCCGAGCTGCACGACCGCAACATCATTCATCGCGACATCAAACCCTCCAACGTTCTCCTCGATTCCGACGGCCGGATCATCGTCAGCGATTTCGGCCTCGCTCATCGCCACCGCCACGCCCACGCCAGCCAATCCTCCTCCGGCACCCCGGCCTACATGGCCCCCGAAATGTACAGCGGCGAGGTCTCCCTCCGCAGCGATGTCTATGCGATGGGCATCATGGGCTTCGAGCTCCTCGCCGGCCGCCTTCCCTTCCGCGGCGATATCACCCAAACCCAGGAGCTGCACAAAACCGCCCCCCTTCCCCTCGGCGAGATCAAAGATATCGCGCCGGCAATCGCCGACATCCTCGAGCGCGCCACCCACAAAAACGCCCTCTTCCGCCACAAGTCCGCCCGTCAATTTCTCCGCGCGCTCCAAAGCGCCACCGATCCGGGTAAAACCAAAATCGCCCAGGGCCGCTACTCCATCCTCCAGCGCGTCACCCAATTATCCGCCTCACCGGATGCCCCCGTCCCCACCGCCCCTCCCGAGCCCTCCACCTATTTCGATCACCTCTCCAAAATCGCCGCCACCAAGCGCTCCCAGCGCCCCTCTATCGAGCCCCCCGCACCCAACACCAAAACCCGCCACTGCCTCCACTGCGGCTACAACCGCTTCGGCCTGGCCGAATCCCAGCCCTGCCCCGAATGCGGCCACGCCGACGACTTTGCCGAACATCAGGCCAACTGTTCCGCCTTCGCCAACAGCCCCCGCAAACTCTGGTGGCGGCTTTTCACTTTCCGCGCTCCTCCCCTCGGCTGGTGGGAAGTCTTCGACCACCCCGGCCTCCACAAATTCACCCCCGTCCGCACCTCCCTGTTCGTCGTCATCGGCATCATCCTCTCCGTCACCGTCTCGGCCGGCATCAACTTCCTCATCAACAACACCCTGGTCCACCGCACCGCCACGGCCTATCTCTACAAAGTGGGCGATCCGGAAAAGAAAAAAGTCGCCGACTACGCCAGCGGCTCCGAAACCATCTCCATCTTCGACCGCTCCCCCCGCGGCGCCTATCTCAAAATTCCTCCCAACCCTGTCCCCGGCCTGGCCTCTCAGGTCACCTGGACCGAGCGCATCACCTTCCGCCGGCCCAATCTCTACGAATATCTGATTTTCCCCCCGATGATTACCTTGTTCGCCATTTGTAGCTGGGCCCTTTATCGCCACGTCTGGGTCAACCTGCTCCTCTTCCGCCGCCCCGATCTATCCGCCGCCGACGGCGACGCCGTCCGCCGTGCTGCCAATCCTTTCTCCTATCTGTTCCTGATCATGCCGGTCTATCTGCTGATTCTGCTGCTGGCCGGCATCGCCCTGCACCGCATCATCCCCTTCCGCACCCTGTCCATCGGCGCCGGCATCATCGCCATCACCCTCCCTCCCGTGATTTGGGCCCGCTCCATCACCGCCGACCGCGCCCACCGCATCTTTCCCAACCGCGCTCTGGCCGCCGCCCTCCTCCTGGCCGCCATCCTCGCCCACATGCTCCTCTTCACCGTCTGCAACTTCACCGCCAACACCCTCTTTCGCCTCGTCCTCGACCAGCACCGCTCCTGATCCGCATCGCCCTTGCCCCCCTATCCAATCCCGTTACACTAACCCCGCCTTTGGCCACCAAACCTTTACAGCGTGCAAATTTGAAGCGTCTCAAGTTCCCAGTCTTCAAGTTTCACAGCGCCATCCTTCTCGCCACCTTATTGTTCGCGCCCACCCGCGTTAGTGCCCAGCAACCACGCCCCACCGCCGCTCCCGCCACCCGCTCCCTCTCCGCCGTCCCCCCCGAAATGATCGGCCGCACCGTCGAGCAGGTCAAAATCATCTCCAGGGCCCGCCCCCTCACCTCCGCCGAGCAGGCCCAGGTCCTGGCCCAAATCCGCACCCGCGAGGGTGACAAATTCGAGCCCACCACCGTCGAAGGCGACTATCAGCGCGTCTACGGCCTGCGCAAATTCTCCAACGTCGAGGCCCGCTTCGAGCCCACCGCCACCGGCGTCATCGTCATCTTCGAGCTCACCCAGCAAAACCTCATCAAGGAACTCCGCTTCAAGGGCAACGAATCCCTCGACACCCAGACCCTCCAGAACGCCACCAACCTCAAGCCCGGCGAAGCCATCGACTCCTTCCGCCTTTCCCTGGCCAAGGAAGCCATCCAGCGCGCTTACCAGAGCAAGAATTTCCCCTATGCCCGCGTCGATATCGACATGGACCAGCTCTCCAAATCCGGCATCGTCCTCTTCTCCATCGTCGAAGGCCCCAAAGTCAAGGTCCGCAACGTCGTCATCCGCGGCAACAAGAGCTTCACCGACAACAAGATCAAGGAGCAGATCAAAACCAAGCCCTCCTTTCTCTTCTTCTCCTCCGGCGCGTTTGATCCCGACCAGATCGAATCCGATGTCGCCGGCATCCGCCAATACTACGAGAGCCACGGCTTCTTCGACGCCCGCGTCGGCCGCAAGCTCGTCGTCTCACCCGATCAGAAGGAACTTCAGATTGAATTCCTCATCGATGAAGGCCGCCGCTATGTCGTCGATCGCATCACCTTCCACGGCAATCACGATGAGCGCGTCACTGAGGACATGCTCCGCAAAGACCTCAAGATGACCGAAGGCCGCTTTTACAATGTCGACCTCGTCAAGCGCGACATCCGCCAGATCATCAAGGCCTACAGCCCCTTTGGCTACATCTACATCCCCCCCGAGCCCAATCCCGATCCCGACTACCTCCACATCCATGATGAGCGTCTCTTCAAGAAGGAGCCCGGCAAGGTCGAGCTGGTTTATGACATCCACGAAGGCAAAACCTTCAAGCTCGGCCGGGTCCTGGTCAAAGGCAACAGCCGCACCCAGGACAAAGTCATCGAGCGCGAGCTTCGCGTGGCCCCCGGCCAGCTTTACAACTCCGACGAGCTCCAGCGCGCCAACGAACGGCTCCGCGCAACCGGCTACTTCACCGGCGTCACCATCACTCCCATTCACACCAACCCCGACACCGAAGACACCCGCGACCTGCTCATCGAAGTCGCCGAGGCCCGCACCGCCCGCTTCATCATCGGCGCGGCCGTCTCCTCCAACTCCGGCATCGCCGGCGACCTTACCTACGAGCAGCGCAATTTCGACATCACCAACTGGCCCGGTTCCTTCTCCGAGCTCTTCACCGACCGCGCCTTCACCGGCGCCGGCCAGACCCTCCGCATTTCCCTCCAGCCCGGGACCGAGCTCACCCGCGCCCGCGTCGACTTCATCGATCCCTACATCTTCGACCAGCCCTATGCCTTCAGCTCATCCGTCTATCTCTCCCAGCGCCTCCGCCAGGATTGGGCCGAAAACCGCGTCGGCGGCCAGCTCGCCCTCGCCAAACGCTTCAATGACAAATGGTCCGCCCGCCTCTCCCTTCGCGCCGAGGAAGTCGAAATCGACCATATAGATAATGAGGAGTTGCGCGCCCCCGAAATTCTCGAGCTCGCCGGCCATAACTCCATCACCAGCGTCGGCCTCCAGGTCAAGCGCAACACCACCAATGTCCCCATCCTCCCCTACCAGGGCACCGTCACCACCGCCGCCTGGGAGCACGCCGGGGCACTGGGGGGAGAGTTCAATTTCGACAAATTAACCCTCTCCTTCGACTATTACACCACAGTTTATGAGGACCTTCTCGATCGCCGCACAATTTTGGCCGTCCGGGCGGATTCGGGGTATATCTCCGGTGACGCCCCGTTTTTTGAGCGTTTTTACCTCGGCGGCGTCGGGAGCGTCCGGGGCTTCCGCTTCCGCGGGATCAGTCCGCGCTCCGGCATCGATGACGATGCCATCGGCGGCGATTTCATGGCCGCCGGCACGGTCGAATTAAACTTCCCTCTCGCGGCCGAACTCCTCCGTGGCGTGCTCTTTTTCGACGCCGGGACCGTGAACCGCGAACTGGAAGTGGGTACAATCCGTACGAGCGTGGGGTTTGGATTCCGGCTGACCCTCCCGTTCTTCGGGCAAGTGCCGATCGCCCTCGATTTCGGTTTCCCGCTGACCACCGACGAGCACGACGAGACGCGCTTCTTCAGTTTCTCGCTGAGCACTGGACAATAGCAGGTTGGTTACAATCTCGAATTCGTTGGGTGGGCATTGCCCACCAATCTGGTAGGTCGGGCACTCCTGCCCGACATTTTTTGGGGCGGCTTCAGCCGCCGTTGCATGCGACATTAACTCTGTAGAAAGGAAACGAATATGAAAACTTGGCACGTATTTGCACTGACCGCCGTGGCAATGCTTCTGCCCGCGGCCACTCTCAAGGCGCAGGAAGTCGTCAAGGTCGGTGTCTGTAACCCGGCCAAGGTCTTCGAATCCATGGATGAGCGCAAGGTCATCGAGGACCGCATGAAGAGCGAGCGCGACAAGGCCCAGGCCGAAGTTGCCCGCCGCAAGCAAGAGGTCGAGGACCTCCAGCGCCAGCGCAACGAGCTCCGCCCCGAAAGCGCCATCTTCCAGGAAAAGACCAACCAGATGATGGAGAAGGCCGTTCAGTTCGAAGTCTGGGCCCGCATGAAAGAGGCCGAGATGGGCCGCACCGAGAAGGAGCAGATCAAGGCCCTCTACGAGAAGATCCGCGACTCCTGCAAGGAAGTGGCCGTCGAGAAGAAGCTCGACCTGATTCTCGCCGAGCGCAAGCCCGAGCTTCCCCCCAACATGGAAAAGCTCACCGCCGACCAGGTCCGCCAGATCATCAGCGCCAACGACGTGCTTTACGCCAATGAAAAGGCCGACATCACCCAGGAAGTCATCCTCCGCATCAACAAGAAATACGCCGCCGGCGGCGGCATCGCTCCCCCGGCCGGCGGCGGCAACACCGGCATCGCCCCCCAGAAATAATCGCATCCCCCAACCTCGCTTTCCCCGGCCCGATGGCAATCCCATCGGGCCTTCTTTCAATTCAAAACTCTTAACCACAAAGACTCAAAGACACCAAGGCGCGCGCCTCGCATTGCACAACGAAGAAGGATCGCACAGCGTTTTTGTTTTAGACCTGAGCGAAGAAATCCGGCCCACCGAGTTGCGCTATATGCCGAGTTGGCCTTCGTGTCTTGGTGTCTTCGTGGTTATTCCTCCCTCCGTGCCTTCAAAGTTGTTCCCCCTTACAATGCCCCCGTGGCCAATTTAACTCTCTCCCAAATCGCCTCACTCCTGGGCTGTCCCGCCCCATCGCGCCCCGACCAAACCATCTCCGGCATGGCCACCCTTCTCGATGCCACCGAATCCGACCTCTCCTTCCTCGGATCCGATGCCTACCTCAAGGATTTCGCGCAAACCAAAGCGGCCGCCGTCATCGTCAAAAAAAGCGTCCATCTCCCGGCCGAAAATCGCGACAAGCCGGCCCTGCTGATCGTCGAAAACGCCGACCTCGCGCAGGCGAGGGTTCTGGAACTCCTCGCCCCGCCCACACCCCGTCCCAAACCCGGCATTGACCCCTCCGCCCGCGTCTCTCCCTCGGCGGTCCTGAGCGACAATGTCGCCATCGCCGCCAACGTCGTCATCGGCGATCGCACCACCATCGGCCGCGGCGCCATCATTCATCCCGGCGTGGTCATCGGCGATGATTGTGTAATCGGCGACCAGTGCGAGTTCTTCCCCAACGTCACCATCCGCCAGCGCATCACCATCGGCCACCGCGTCATCATCCACGCCAATTCCGCCATCGGCTCCGACGGCTTCGGCTACCGCTGGGACGGCCAAAAACACGCCAAAATCGCCCAGATCGGCACGGTCATCATCGAGGATGACGTCGAGATCGGCTCCTGCGTCTGCATCGACCGCGCCAAGTTCAGCAGCACCAAAATCGGCCGCGGCACCAAGATCGACAACCTGGTGCAGATCGCCCACAACGTGCAGATTGGCCCCCACTGCATCATCGTTGGCCAGGTGGGCCTGGCCGGCTCGGTCACGCTCGGCGCCGGCGTCATCCTCGGCGGCCAGACCGCCGTCCGCGACCACGTCACCATGGGCGACGGCGCCATCGGCGCTGCCTGCTCCGCCGTCGCCGAAGACGTCCCCCCCAAAACCATCGTCAGCGGCACGCCGGCCCTCCCCCACCGGCAAACCCTGCGTGAACAGGCCGCGCTGCGCCGATTGCCGGATCTGGTGGTGGCGGTGAGGAAGCTGGAGGAGGAGATGGCGAAGTTGAAGGGGGAGAAGTAACACGGGCGTCTCGCCCGTGAATCCAGCCATACTGGCCAAACACATGACGAATGCGCTCCAGGAATTTGAGGCAATGTGGACGCGGGATCGTAATAACTACGCCCTTCTTTTGGTCCCCAATTCCGGGCCAGAAAAGCGATATCTTGTATTCGACCGTGTTTACGAAGCAGCGATTATTATTGAAGACGGTGAGGTAGCGGCCGCAGTTGTCGAACGGATGCTCGCCGCAGGGGTACCGGTATATGCAGACTCGAAGGAAATTCCTTCGATGGGTTAGATTTCCTTGAACGGGAACCGCAAGAAGGCTTCGGTGAAGCGATTAATTGTAAGTACCAGCCTATGACCTAATATTATTTCCATTTTTTGCGAACCTCCACCCCTCCTCCATCGTAGCAGCTTCAAAGGGAGGAACCGTAGGGTGGGCACTGCCCACCGCATTTAAGAAGGGGGAAGGGCAATGTGCATCGTCTCAATCGCGCCGCCGACAACTCTCAGTCCGCGCCCGCTCCGCGCGCCCTCCATTGCCCCACTTTCCATCACTGCTCCCATGCCGTTTCCACGTCGCTTTCCGGTCGGTTTCACGTCGCTTTCTCGTCGGTTCCATGTCGCTTTCCGGTCGGTTTCACGTCGGTTTTGGTCGTTTTCGGTCGGTTTTATGTCGGTTTTTTCGCAGCTTCTTGCCCCACCCTCTCCACAACCCCATCTCCATCCCATTCTTACGCTCCATCGCCCAAATCCACCCCAAAAACTCTTTTTTCCCGCCCAATCCACCCCCACCATCCTCGCCAGCGCGACCACCCACGATCCACAAACCACCAACGGCATCATCAACAGAACAAAGCCAATCAAACCCACCCTTCAAACCCCAAAACCACTCCAGCGCTCCAAAAACGCCACTTTCTTCGGTCTGCCACGCGAAATTTTTGACGAAACAAACCCACCGCCCCCCCGCCTCTGCAATCGCAAATTGCAAATCGCAAATCACTTCACCCCAAACCGCTCCGCCACCCGATACTTCTCCTCCACCCCGATCAAATCATTGAACTCCTTGAACGCCATCAGCCGCCCTTCCATTCCGGCCGTGGTTTGGTCGCGGTGCAGCTTCAGATACACCTCCTCCAGCGCCTTGGCGGCCGCGAAAATTCCGGCCAGCGGATACAGAATGAGCTGGAAGCCCAGCTGCACCAGTTCCTCCTTGGGCAACACCGGCGTTCGCCCGTGCTCGATCATGTTGGCCACGATCGGCCGCGGGGCGCGCTTGCCGATTTCGGCCATCTGCTGCAAAGATTCCGGAGCTTCGACGAAACTCGCATCAGCGCCGGCCTCGCGGGCTTCGATCACTCGAGCCAATGCTTCATCCAGCGAAACAGCGGCCAGGGCATCCGTCCGCGCGACGATGAAGAAATCGCGGCCGGCTTTGGCCTCGACGGCGGCGCGGATCTTATGGATGTATTCCTCGCGCTCGATGACGCGCTTGCCGCGCATGTGGCCGCACTTCTTGGGCCAGACCTGGTCCTCCAGAAAGCATCCGGCCGCGCCGGCGGCGATCAACTCTTCCACCGTGCGAATCACGTTCAGCGGATTGCCATATCCGGTATCGGCATCGACGATGATGGGGATCTTCACGCTGCCGCACACGCGGCGGGCGCGCTCGACGATTTCGGTTTGTGTCAGCAGGCCCAGGTCCGGCTCGCCGATTCCGGCGGCGGCGACGGAGTACCCGCTTATAAAACTCATCGGAAATCCCACTCGCTGCACGATTCGCGCGGAAAGCGTGTCGTACACGCCGGGGAAAACGATCGAGCCAAATTGCTCCAGGACACGGTGGACACGGGTGTTAGACATCGCCCGATTGTCCCCTGCCGGCATCGAGGATGGAAGATGGACGATAGGAGGCCGGAAACTTTTTGGAGGGGCGAGCAATCTAATGGTTCACTCAACGACAGCTACTAATGATAAGGCAGCGTTGAGAACCGTCGTTATGAAAAGAACCCGCCCGGCAACTATGAAACAGCAGGGCTCAGAGGAGTTGATATGAAACGGCACATCGCCACCGCATTGATACTGGGCATGGGTTTCGCGGCGGAGACGCCGCAGGCCGCCAATGCGTCGGAGCGGACTGAAACAGTGCTGTCAGCGCGCGGCCCCGAACGTGGGGCGATCTGGCGGACGTCGCAATTCGGCCATCTGAAATCGGCCGGGCGATTCCGCAGGAATGAAATCGCCAAAGTGTTTGTGGATGAGGGGATGGTTTTTGCGGAATGGTCCGGGCAGTTGAGCGCGCCCGAGCCGCGGCGGATCGAGACCGAAGAGCTGGATGCCGAATGGATGGCGCATTGCGCGGGAGGCCGATGGTTTTTGGCGCGTCGCGAATTGGTGCCATCGAACTCCCCTACTTCCCTCGCCCCCGTACTCGGGGGAGAGGGACAGGGTGAGGGGGTCCGGTTGTGGGTAATCCAGGTTTACGGCGATGCGGCCGACACGGCCAATTTGCAGATCGTCGCCACGGCGGCCGATGCGACAGTAAATGGGGGGAACAATGCGTGTACGGTCAATTACGTTCAGTCGGCGGAGGCAGCGCGGCTCAGCGTGCGCGGAAATCGCGATGGGCAAGTGCAGCCAGCCTGGAGCGCAACAGCGGCGACGCTGGCCGAACTGCGGGAGAGGCATCCGATCATCGTGGCGACCTATCTGGAGCCGGCGCTGGCGAAGATGGTGTGCTGAAGCACAGCCTAGGGATACGCAGAGTAAGTGCGGCGGCGAGAATTGCGCCAAGTCCGATGGCGGCGGGTTCGGGAACGGCCGCACTGGGGGCGGCCAGAGCGCCCGGGGGTTCATTGAAAGAACTCGAGAAGGCGCGATCGATCAGGAAGAAATCGTCGCTGTTGATCCGGCCGTTGTAGTCCAGGTCGCCGTTCCAGTAGCCGGCCAGATGCTTTGCATAACCGGCGTCGATGCGCGCGTAGTCATCGGCGTCGATGTCGTGGTCGAGATCCATGTCGCCGACGAGCGTGTAGGTGATGAGGATCGAATTGAGGTCGGCAGGTTGGCCGGCGAAGGTTGTGTGGAGAGGCGCGCCAGCGCCGTTGTCGTTGAGCAGGATGGACAGGCCAAAGAGGCCGCGGGATGCGGCGGCGGAGCTGCTGGTCAGGCCCTGGCCGGTCCAGCGGGCTTCGCCGGAATTGCGGGCGGTGGCGATTTGATCGGCGATGCGAGTGAGCACGGCGAGGCGAGTCGCGCTGTCGGCCTGGACGATGAGGGCGTTGTTGGTCAGGTCCAACTGACCCTGCCACGCGCCGGCCGATCCATCGAATTCGAGTGAAAGCAGCTTGCTGGTGGCCGCGATGGTTCCGTCCGGAGTGATTATGGCCCTCGCCCCGGCCGAAAAACGGCTGACGAACCCGTTGAAATGTTTCGCCTCGACCACACCCTGCTCGATGACCAGCGTTCCCGCCGCGCCCGAGATTCCGCCGGCCGCGTGAAGCGTGCCTGGGCCGGATTTGGTGATTGTCTTGCCGCCGGCGATGGTGAGCGGGCCGGTGATGTCGAGGCGTGCGGAGGCGCCGATCGTGATCGGCGTGTCATCCTGAAGATGGACGTCGGCCAGGATCGTGTGTGTTCCGGCCAGCGTGTCGATCGTCGTGGGGACGCCGGGCAGCGAGGCCAAAGTGATCGAAGCACCGGCCAGCGTGTAGGGGATGTCGCTCTCGAAGATGATCGAGCCGACAGTGATCGGAGCACTGATGCTGATGGTGCGCGGGGCGGAAATGTTGCGCAGAAAATTGGCCTTGGCGCCCGGGCCGGCAGGCAGACCACTGATCCAATTCGAGCCGGCGGACCATTGACCGCTGGCATCGACGCTCCAGTGCGGGCGCTCGTAGGTAATTTCCAGAATAGGGTGATCGGTGGCAGTTGCATTTTCCGACGAACGCCAGCGCCAAAGATCGGCCGGCGTGCTGCCGCGCAGGAGCCAGCCGTGGTTTTGCGATGGATCGGCGGCCCAGGTGGCGACGCTGCGGCTGACATCGAAGATGGCCGGGGCGAGGGCGACATTGGGAGTGACACGGAATTCGGCAATCGAGACGGCCTCATCATCATCGATGCTGACTCCGCCGCCGAGGCTGTTCCAGGTGGAGTTCTCACTCCAGTTGGAGAGCATGCCGTGCAGCGAGATGGTCTCAGCGCTCAGGTCGGTGGCGGTGGTGACGAGGAGGAGCTTGGCGGAGAGGACCTTGGCGCCGAGCGGCGCCTGGCCGAGGCCGTTGCCGAAGATGTCGTCGAAGCGGATGAGGCCCTGGGTGATGGTGCTGGTCACGGCGACGGAGGTGTCGCCGCCGTGATTGGTGGTGGGCATAGCGGATTCGAGATGCGTGTCGCTGGTGCTGGCATAGCCGGCCGAGCCTTGCTGGAATCGGGTGGTGATCAATTCGGGATCGCCGACAAATGGGCCAACGATCGGCTTGACCAGCTTGGCCGCGCCGGCATGTGTGGCGCCGTGCATCTCCTCGATGGTGCGGAGGAGATTGTGGACGGTCCACGTCGCGGCCTGCTCGGATGGCTTGATCATCGGGCCATGAAAAATGGTGGGGATGCGGTTGCGGTTGGCCGGATTCACCTCATCCTCATCCCAGGTGATGACCAGCAGGCTGTTGTGGGTCATGGCCCAATCGGCGTAGGGTTTGATGTTGGTCTGAAGCCAGGCATCGGCCTCGGCGACGGTGCCATCGTGCATGTTGTTGTCGTTGTTGGGGACGACGAAGCTGAAGGTGGGGAGTTGGGTGAAGTCTGTCGGAAAGTCGGTGAGGGGCATGTTGTGGGATGGGCCGTATTGGTTGGCATCGGGATTGGTGGCTTGCCAGTTGACGACGGGATTGTGCCGGCGGGCGTATGCGCCGCTGAGGGAGATGGTGGAGCCTACGGCCGGGAGGTCTTCTGAGTAGATGCCAAAGGTTTTGCCCGCCGCCAGAAGCTCAGCGCCGAGGTTGGCGGTGGTGAACGGCGAGCCGGGGGCGGGAACCGTGTTGGTGAGCACGCCCTGGTTCGAGCCGGAATAGAGCTGGAGATAATTGGGCTGGCTGGGGTGGGTGAGGGCATAGAAATTGGTGAAGCTGGCCCCGGTGGCGGCGAGGGAATTGAGATAAGGCGCATCGGGGGAGCCGATGATGTTCTGGACCGAGTGATTTTCCTCGACGACGATGATGATGTGATTGGGGATGGGGAGGGCGAGAGAGCGAGAGCAGGCGAGCAAACAGCAGGCGAGGCACCACCATGCCTTCGTTCGAAGTTTAAGCATTGTCTCCCGCACGATGGATGCATTCTACCGCAGGCGGAGGACGCCGTTTTCGGAAAAACTCTTGGCGGGGATGTAATGTGCCTGCTCGGAGGCCTGGACGATGAGATGGTTGGCGATGACCACGACGCTGGCGATGAAGCACTCGCGGGTGGTGCAGGATTCGTTCTCGTGGAGCATGGGGGCGACGCAACGGAGGCGGGTGCATTTGAGGCGGATGTCGGCCTGCTCGAAGTTGGTGGGCTGGCGATGGGCGAAGTCGTTGCGGATCTCGCGGATGAGGTTGATGTCGTTGTAGACATCCTGGCCGAGGAGGCCCATGCAGTAGCAGATATGGGCCCGGGAGCCGAAGGATTCGAGGGGCCGGCCGGGGCCGATGAGGCGGTTTACGGCTTCGGCGTCATCGACGAAGCTGGCGCGGAGAAGGAGGTCGAGCACATCATCCAGAAAGGCGACAGCCAGGAGGGCAACGCCACGGTCGGTTTCGCGTTCCAGGTCGGTGACCAGACGCGCGGCGTCAGCGCAAAGATGGGGGAGAGTCTGGAGTTGGCGGCGGGTGGCCATAATGCCCCGAAAAAGCCCTCGTGCAGGGGATTATACGCGATGTCCAGCAGATGGTGGGGCAAGCCCCACCCTACGATCGGGACGGAAACGAACTCACCAGCCGGTGATGTCGAGGTTGAGGGCTTCGGCGAGGAGTTCGGCGATGTGTTTGACGGCGGTGGGCTGGCCGCGGCGGTGGCACATTCCGGAGATGTTCATGGTGCAACCGGCGTCGTTGCAGATGGTGATGTCGGTGTTGGTGGCGGCGATGCAGTTGACCTTGTCTTCGACGATGGCGCCGGAGATGGCCGGGTATTTGATGGCGAAGGTGCCGCCGAAGCCGCAGCACTGGTCGGTCTTCTCCATGGGGGTGTAGCGGACGTTGCCGATTTGCTGGAGGAGGCGGACCCCTTCATCCTTGATCCCCAAGCCGCGGAGGTGGCAGGTGTAGTGGTAGGTGAGATGGCGCTCGGCCGGAAGAGAGAGCTTGGAGAGATCGACCTTGAGGATCTTGTCGAGGAACTCGACGAACTCGTAGGTGCGGCTGGTGAGGTGATGCAGGCCGTGTTCCCAGGCGTGGTCGCCATGGAGCAGGTGCTCGAAGTGCTCGCGGACCATGGCGCAGCAACTGCCGCTGGGGGTGACGATGTATTCGTAGGGTTCGAAGATCTCGATCATGCGCTTGGCCAATTCGCGGGCTTCGGGTTGGAAGCCGTTGTTGTAAAAAGGCTGGCCGCAGCAGGTTTGGGTGGAGGGGAAGGAGACGGTGCAGCCGAAATGCTCGAGGATTTTGGTGACGGCGATGCCGACGTGGGGATAGAACTGGTCGGTGAGGCAGGTGATGAAGAGGGCGACGTTGGGGTTCATGTATTGTGGGGGAATGGTCGGGGATGGAGAGAGTGCAGTCAACCAGCAACTTCCGACGTTCAACTTTCAACGTCCAACGCTCAAAGAAGGAAATGGGGACGGATTTGCAGTATCATCGCGTGGGAATGAGCGAGCGGGAACAATGGTGGGCGCGGTGGTGCTGGGTGAAGAAGCACCTGTCGCGGCCGTGGAATTATTACGCTTACTTTCGGAAGGTGATTGATGTGCCGGGGAGGGCGCAGCGGGCGGTGATTCGGGTTTCGGCGGATGCGCGGTATGTGCTTTATGTGAATGGGAAGCGGGTACACCAGGGGCCGGCGCGGTCGTGGGCGCAGTTTCAGAGTTATGACACGATCGACATCGCGCCGCTGCTGGTGGCGGGGAAGAATTCGATTTGCGCGATCGTCCATCAGTTTGGGGCGCCGACGTTCTTTTCGGTTTATCGGGATGCGAGCGGGTTTCTGCTGGATGGAATGGTGGAGGTGGATGGGAGGAGGATCGAGTTGCACACGCCCAAAGGATGGATGTGCCGGGAGGCGAAGGGGTGGAAGAAAGATGTGACGCGGCTGACGATCCAGATGGGATTTGCGGAGCACTTTGATGCGGGGGAGGATCCGGCCGATTGGATGAGCGCGGATTTTGTGGAGGGAGAGGATTGGCACGAGCCGCGAGCAATTGGGCCGGTGGGATGTCATCCGTGGCTGAACATGGAAGCGCGGGGAGTGCCGCTGCTGGGGCAGTTTGAGCAGAAATTCGTGGCGGTCACGGGGCAGTTCGTGGGAGAAAATGCGCGGGGATACAAGGTGGCGGAGGATGTGTATCACCTTCCGCTGGCCGAGGAGCGAAAGCGGGAGCGGGCGGTGGTGGAGAATGCGGAGGGGATGCTGCGCGGAGAGGGGCAACCGACGACGGTGACGCCGCCGGAGGAGGGGCATTTTGCGATGGTGAACCTGGATTTGGGGCAGACGCGCACCGGGCACATCATGCTGGACATCACTGAGGCGACGGGGGATGAGATCATCGACATCATTTACACGGAACAGGTGGACAAGAATGGGGGGCCGGTTTTGATTCCGCTGGATTCGGGGAGCTCGTGCGAGGAGGCGACGGCGGATCGGTATCGGTGCCGGGCAGGGGCGCAGAGGTGGGAGGCGTTTCACTATAAGGGGTTCCGGTATGCGACGCTGGTTTTTAGGAATGTGACCAGGCCGCTGGTGATCAGGCAGGTGGGGCTGCGGCAGGTTCATGCAGCACTGGAGGATGTGGGGGCGTTTGAGTGCAGCGATGCGAGTTTGAATGAGATCTGGCGGATCGGCCGGGAGACGCAGCGGAACTGCATGTTTGATGCATACGTGGATTGCCCCTGGCGCGAGCAGGCGCAGTGGTGGGGAGATGCGCGGGTGCAATTTCGGGTGAATGCGTATTCGTTTGGGGATGTTTCGCTTTTTGAGAGGGGGATTCGGCAGGTGGCGCGGTCACAGGCGAGCGATGGGTCGCTGCATGCGCATCCGCCGAGCGATGCGCCGAATCACCGGCTGCCGGATTTCATGCTGACGTGGGTGGCGAGTTTGTGGGACTACTATTTTCACACGGAACGCAGCGAATTGCTGAAGGAATGCCTGCCGGCGATGCGGGGGGTAATGGAATTTTTTGCGAGGCACGAGGCGCCGAGCGGATTGATTGGAGGATTTGAGGGATTTTGGGTTTTTCTGGATTGGCAATCTCTATACAAGAGCGATTTCAGCGCGGTGCTGAACATGATGTATTTGCAGGGGCTGAGATATGCGTCGGCGATCGCGGAGGTGGCCGGGGAGGAGGAATCGGCGGGAAAATACCTGGCGACGGCGATGAGGGTGCAGAGCGCGGTGGAGAAACATTTCTGGGATGCCAAGGGGAAGGTCTGGCGGGATGGATTTGATCCGAAGAGCGGGGAGATGGTGGAGGAAGTGTCGCAACATGCCAATTGTCTGGCGATGTTGCTGCGGTTGAAGCCGGAGACGCATCCGAATCTGGCGAAGGATGTGCTGCTGAAGTCGGCGAATTCGCGGCGAGGAAAAATACTAGCTGCGTCCCCGTTTTTTTATGCCTACGTGCTGGAGGCGCTGGCGGAGGCGAATTATCGGGAGGAGGCGATTCGCATCATTCGGGAGAAATGGGGGGAGATGATCGAGCAGGGAGCGACGACTTTCTGGGAGGTGTGGGAGCCTACTTTTCAGAGCCGGTGTCACGCGTGGTCGGCCTCGCCGGTTTATCATTTGAGCCAGCAGGTGCTGGGGGTGATGCCGGTGGAGGTGGGGTGGAAGAGGGTGAGGATTGCACCGTGGATGGGGAAGCTGGATTTTGCCCGGGGGAGGGTGCCGACGCCGCTGGGGGTTATTAAGGTGGAATGGGAGAGGGTGGGGGATGATCAGATGGCGGTTCGGGTGG
>DASYUA010000146.1:0-2199 GCA_036001665.1 Tepidisphaeraceae bacterium | reverse complement strand
CGTCGAATCTCGCAGCGCCTCAAAATCACTCCACCCCCCGGCCGTCGTAAACCCCCACGACCTCAACCTCCCTACCGTCGCCCCGGTCCATTGCCCAGGGTTCGCATAGTGTTGCCACGCGGCATAGCTGGGATTTTCCGGGTCATAATTTTCTTTTGAGCTGCCTTGATCGATGCAGCACACGCCCATTGAAAAGAATCTCTGCCCTCCCGGAGAAATGAGCCACCATTGTCCATCCTGCTGAACAACGCTGAATGCCGGCGCCGGGTTTGAACTCGACGGAACTGTCGCAGACGCGCGCGGACCGGCCTGGTGCGGTCGCTGTGCGCAGCCCCCATAGAGTGCGGCCAGCACCGCCGCCAGCCAGAGAATCGCCCACACTCTTCGCATGTATTACACCGCCGCGGAGCCCCATCTCTCACGGCACCCGATTAATCGTCTGATGAATCGTCGCCTTCACCTGCTCACCATCCGCTGACTTAATATCCACATCAATCCTCATCTGCATCACCGGCTTCAAATCCTCCAGCTTCAACAAAACAGTCCTCCCATCCCCCGACAACACCGCCCCCACCACATTCACCTCATCCATCCCCTCCTTGCTCGGATCCGAAACACGATAATGTTTCGATCCGTAATTCTCCGTCCACCGATAATTCCACCGCTGCACCCCATACCTCGCCGTATCCTCGGCCGTCGCCTTATCAAGCGGCTCCGCAAACGTAATCGCCACCCCCTCCCTCCTCACATGCATCTCCACCGGCAACCGCAGCGGTCCTCCCGTGTAGCGAATGCGATAAAATCCCCCCGGATCAGCGCAATTCGAACTCCACCCCACCAACCCGCACACATAAAGCTGCCCATCCACCGGATTAAATCTCCCCCGCATAATCCCCGTCCCAAACTTCTTCGGCAACAGTTGCACCACTCCCCCCTGCGGCACCCCATCAACCACTTCATGCATCACCAAACTGATAGTCCCCATCCCATACGATGTATGAATAATCTTCCCCTTCAGCGGCCCCCATTTCTCACTCGTTACCCACAAATCCTCCGCCGGCGACCGATCCACCGGCCCCGGCAGCCAGCATATCGGCGGATCATACCCCTCGCTCGCCTTCCGCGGCGCACTCGCGTGCGACCACAGATTTCCATAAAACCCACCCGGCCGAATCAAATTAATCCGATTCGCCGGCATCCAAAACCCCTCCTGGTCCGTCGTGATCATCTCCCCACTGGGCCCAATCCCAATTCCATTGGGCGCCCGAAACCCATCGCACACAATCTCGCTCTTCCTCCCATCCCCACTCACCTTGATCACCGTTCCATGCTGCGGCACCACTCCATCCAGCGCATGCCTCCCCGCCTTCGCATAATAAAAATTCCCCTCCGCATCCGTCTGAAGCCCCATCGCAAATTCGTGAAAATGCTCCGTCACTTGATGGTCCCCATTGAAGCACTCATAAAAATCCGCCTCCCCATCCCCATTCAGGTCGTGCAGCCGCACGATCTGGTCCCGGCAGCAAACATAAATCTCCTCCTCCCCTTTTTGATTCGCCACAATCTTCACCCCCAGCGGCTGAAACAACCCGCTCGCGATCCGCTGCCAGCTCACTTCTTTCAACCCCTCATCAATCCCCCTCACCATCCACACATCCCCATCCCACGTGCAAATCGCCGCCGTCCTTCCATCCTTAAAAAAATCCAACCCCCCAAACCGCATCCGCGAATTCCACGGATTGTTTTTGGGAAACGGAATCTCCTCCACCACAAACGCCCCCTCCACCTTCCCCGCCCCGCCCGCCACCGTCAGCTTCTGCGGATACCGCGCCGCCCCACCCCGACACAATTCCCCCAAATCCTCCGCCCGCGCTGTCCCCCTGATCACCCCCAACATCACCTCATCTGAACACCTCCCCATCAGCACCTTCACTCTCCTCGCCTTATCCGAGGCCCCAATCCGCAGCCGCACCGCGCCCTCCCCCGTCACATTCCACCCGGTCTCCGCTCCCACAACTCCCACACTCAAATCCCCAATACGCACAATCCCCCCATCCACCTCCCCCTTCGCCCCACTCACCTGCAACACCTGAAGTTCCAACTCGCCTGGCGTCCTGGCAATATTCAGAGTTCGCGCAAAAACTCCCACCGCTGCCCTCTCCTCCCAATCCGGCGAATCCAGCACCCCCACCCCCTCAA
>DASYUA010000145.1:0-40691 GCA_036001665.1 Tepidisphaeraceae bacterium | reverse complement strand
GGGTGGCGAGCATTCTGGCGATGGGGGTGAATGATGGGATTGGCGGGGCGGGGGTGGGGAATTTTTCGGTGTTGCCGGTGACGGTGACGAATGCGAATGGGAACAATTCTTCGGATGCGGTGGCGGAGGGGATTCGGCTGGCGGCGGAGGCGGGGGCGCGAGTGATTAATATTTCGCTGTCGACGCTTTCGTATGGGAAGCTGGATGTGGCGGCGGCGTATGCGAAGGAGAAGGGGGCGCTGGTGTTTGTGGCGGCGGGGAACACGGATGGGCGGATCGAACGGCCGCACTATGAGAATTTGATTTTTGTGGCGGGGACGAATCGGGAAGACCGGCGGTGGGATGGGGATGGGGATGATTTGGTGGTCACCAATAATTCCGGGAGCAGCTGGGGGCCGTTTGTGGATCTGAGTGCGCCGGCGGATGATATTCTGGTGGCCGATCCGACGTTGGCGTCGGGGTATGGGGTTGGGGATGGGACGAGTTTTGCCGCGCCGCTGGCCGCGGGGGCGGCGGCGATGGCGTGGTCGATTAATCCGGCGCTGACGGTGGAGGAGGTGAAGGAGATTTTGTTTTCGACGGCGGTGGATTTGGGGGAGAGCGGGTGGGATGAGTTTTATGGGTGGGGAAGAGTGGATATCGGGGCGGTGGCCCGGGCGGCGAGTGCGAATGTGCCAGAGCCGGCAACGTCTTCGATATTCTGCGTAGCAGCGCTGGTGCTGGGGGGCCGCTGGCGTTCACAGAGAAGAGTCGAACGCAGATGACGCAGATTTGCGCAGATCAATACAGGATCTTTTTCTGATCTGCGCTCATCTGCGCAATCTGCGTTCGGATCTTTTATTCAAAGGGGCGGAATTCTATCGAACCGGCTGCGGCTGGAGGGCTTTGCGGATTTCGGATAGGAGCTGATTGACTTTGAAGGGCTTGAAGAGGACGGCCTGGAGGCCTTCGTGGCTGGCGCGGACGATGCTGTGGTTGGGGTCGTAGCCGAAGCCGGTCATGAGGATGACGGGGGTGTGGGAGGACTGGCGGCGGGCGGCGGCGAAGACGTCGTAGCCGGTTTTGTCGGGCATTTTGATGTCGCTGATTACCAGGTTGAAGCTGCGCTGATTGATTTGAGCGATGGCCTCAGCGCCGCTGGCGACAACGACGACGTTGGCTTTGTATTTCCGCAGGACATCCGAGATCGTGGTGCGCAGATTGGCATCATCGTCGGCGACGAGCACGGTTGAGCCGCCGATGATCGGATCGTCTTCGCCTTTGCATTCGCCAGCGCCGAGAATGGTGTTGGGACCTTCGGCGGCCTGGCGGAGGCCGCGGCGGATGACTTCGGCGTTGTCGACGATGGCCTGGAGGCGGCGGCGGAGATCATCGTTGCCGATGAAATCCTCCATCAGGGCCCTGGCATCGGAGAAAATGTCGTTGAGGGGGCCGGCCACTTCGGAGCAGACATCGTCGGCGACCTTGTGGCTGGTGCTGACGCGCTCGACGACCATGAGGTCGAGGATGTTGAGGGCGATGGCGACGTAGCGGCCGAAAATCTCGGCGAACTGGCGGTCATCCTCGTTGAAGGCAGCGCGCTGGCGGGATTCGATGTTGAAGACGCCGATGACTTTGTCGTGCAGGCGAAGGGGGACGGTGAGGCTGCTCTTGGCCTGATCGAGGCCGAGGACGTAGCGGGGATCGCGCTCGATGTCGGGGCAGATGTAGGATCGGCCGGTGGCGGCGACGTAGCCGCTGATGCCGTTGGCGTCGGCGGCGGCGAAGAGATCGACCTCCATGGCCTCGGGAGGGAGGCCGACGCAGATGACGAGCTCGAGTTTGTTGGTTTTGCGGTCGAGGAGGCGGATGGCGAAGTGATCGAAGTGCATCAGGTCGCGGGTGAAGCGGATGATTTTTTCTTCGAGGAGGCGGAGGCGCTGGCCGACGTTCATTTTGCCGAGGGCTTCGGCTTCGAGGCGGACCAATTCGCGGCCTGCGCCATCAATGGCGTCGATTTTTTGTTGAAGGCGGCGGGTGCTGGTGGCATCCCAGATGACGGCGACGATCTGCACGACCTGGCCGGCGGGGCTGATGACCGGAGAGGCGATCATCTCGAAGAACTGCTGGTCGTCGATGGTGAGTGCGTAGCGTTTGGAGCGATTGGTGGTGGGTGGGCTTTCGGGGACGGGGGCGGAGGTTTGCTTGGTGAAGAGGTCGAAGGCTTCCTGGCAGGTGCGGCGGATTTTTTCGTGTACCCGTGCCGGCCAGGCCTGCATCTTTTTGTTCATCCAGTTACAGCGGCCCTCGCCGTCGACGATGCAGACGCCCTCGCCGAGGGTGTTGAGGATGAGGCTGGCTTGCTGGGAGATGAGGGCGCGTTCGAGGGGGAGGAAATCGGCGGCGTCGGAGAAGATGGCGTCGAAGGTTTCGTGGCGGAGGGCTTCCATGGCTTCATCGATGGAGGCCATTTCGACGACATGGGCGTTTTGTTTGAGAGACTTTACCAGAGCCGCATTCGATTCGGTCTGGCTGGAGAGAACGAGGACTTTCGTCTGAGTTTCTTCCACGGTGACCCTGTAGCCTCAGGGCGGAACGTATGTTAGCGGCGAAGCGAGGCCAATATCAATGAAAATCGACCAGTTCGGGCCGCCGAAACACACTTATCTGCCCAACTGTATCTTACGACGTCGGCAAGGGGGAAGTTCTGGCATCAGCCATGGAGGTGGGAATGTACGTTTTGGTCTGATAACTGGTTAAGGACGGTTTTAATGATTGTAGCGCTGGCGCCGGAAAGGGGGGCCTGGGCCTGTCCTCTTAATATAGGCAATTCTCCGCCGCGGCGGCCGACGGCGACGCGGAGGCGGAGGCCTGTGCCAATGAGCTCGGCCAGTGCTGCAATGGGGGAGAAGCAGTCGCCGTTCAGGAGCAGGACGATGTGTCGTTCGAGGGAGACGCAGACGCGCGAGAAGGGGTCATCGAGGGGGGCGAGGAATTGCTGGGTGCGGGAGTCATCGCGGCGGCATTGGAGGGCGAGTGCGCCCTGGCCGGCGTCGGGGAGGAAATCGTCGAGAGGGATAGGGTGCATGGTGGAGGGGTCGAAGAGATTGGCGCGTTTGAGGCCGGCGAGGGCGAGGATGATGGCGTCGAATTCGCCGTCGCGTTGTTTGTGGATGCGGGTGTCGATGTTGCCGCGGATGTTTTCGATTTGAAGATCGGGGCGGAGGGCGAGGAGCTGGCATTTGCGGCGGAGGGAGCCAGTGCCGATTTTGGCGTTGGGGGGGAGATCGGCGATTGATTTGGCGCTGGTGGAGATGAGTACGTCGTGGACATCTTCACGCTGGGGGACGGCGGTAATGATGAGATTGGATTGATCGACGAGGGGCATGGTGACGGGGACATCTTTGAAGCTGTGGACGACGAGATCGACTTTTTTGTCGAGCAGGGCTTGTTCGAGCTCGCGGACGAAGAGGCCTTTGCCGCCGAGTTCGTGGAGGGGGCGGTCGGCGATCTGGTCGCCGGAGGTTTTGAAGATTTGGGTTTCGATGTTGACGGGGCGATGCTGTCGGAGAAGGGAATCGATGATGAGCTGGCTTTGGGCGCGGGCGAGGGTGGAGCCGCGGGTGCCGAGGCGGAGGGTTGGAGCGTTGGGGTTGGATTGACCTGACACTGGTGAGATTCTAGTGTACGAATCGCAGATGGGCAGTACGGCGCACATGAAGAAAGTTTTTTCGCCCCACCGGGGCTATTGTCGGCGTGGTTTCCACCACGGGCTTGCGCCCATGGCTATCATCTGTCGCCCCTGGCGGGGCTGAATATGGGAGGAGCACTGAATGCCGGGGACTGTGTTTGTAACGGGAGCGAGCGGGTTTGTGGGGTCGGCGGTGGTGGAGGAGCTGCTGGCGCGGGGATATTCGGTTAATGCGCTGGTGAATCGACGGGTGATTGCGGCGGCGGGGGGAAGGGTGCATTCGTTCGCCGGTGGTGTGTTTGATGAGAAGATTCTGGAGGAGGGGATGCGGGGGTGCGCAGCGGTGATTCATTTGATTGGGATTATTTTTGAGCATGCGGCTTCGGGAATTACGTTTGAGCGGATGCACGTGGAGGCGACAAAGAATGTGGTGGATGCGGCGGTACACGGGGGGGTGAAGCGGTATGTGCATATGTCGGCGCTGGGGACGCGGCCGGATGCGGTGAGCGGATATCACAAGACGAAATACCTGGCCGAGCAATATGTGAGGGGAAGCGGGCTGGATTGGACGATATTTCGGCCGTCGATGATCCATGGGCCGCGGGGGGAGTTCATGATGCTGGTGAATCGGTGGGTGCGGGGAATATCGCCGCCGTTTTTTGCGATGCCGTATTTCAAGACGAAGAAGCGCGGGGGAATTGCGGAGATTCAGCCGATTTATGTGAAGGATGTAGCGCGGGCGTTTGTGGATGCGCTGGAGAAGCCGCAGACGATTGGGGAGATTTATCCGATTGCCGGGCCGGAGCGGTTTACGTGGCCGAAGTTTTATAATGTGACGTCGCGGGCCATTTTGGGGAGAGGGAAGCGGGTGCTGGCGATTCCGGCGGAGTACGCAAGAGTGTTGGCGAAATGGCTGCCACATCTGACGCCGTTTAACCAGGACCAGGTGATCATGAGCCAGGAGGACAACACGGCGGATTTGACGAAGTTCAAGAAGGATTTTGGGTGGGAGTTGAAGAAGCTGGAGGAGACGGTGAGGGGGTATGGGGGACAGTTGAGGTGAAAAGGGCTGCGGATGAGGCAGATGGCGCAGATTTGCATAGCGCGGCTAGAGCCGCAACTGAATGACGAATGACGAATGCCCAATGACGAAGGAATGTCGAATGACGAATGACGAAGATACGCGTCCATGAGCACATCGACGCGTGGCAGACAGGAATGTCCGCCCCACCGGAAGAAGAGCCCCCTCACCCTGGCCCTCTCCCCCGAGTACGGGGGCGAGGGGAAAGAGGGCGGAAGAGCGGGGAGACTTGCGCAGGGTGGGAAGATTTTGATTGTTAGCAGGGCAGATTGAGTTCAGATTTGAGATTTCAGATCTCGGATACGAGTCGGTAGCCGACGCCGGATTCGGTCAGGAGGTAGATGGGGCGGGCGGAGTCGGATTCGAGTTTTTGGCGGAGCTGGTTCATGTAGACGCGGAGGTAGTGCGTTTCTTCGTTGGACTGCGGGCCCCAGACTTCGCGGAGGAGCTGGCGGTGGGTGAGGACTTTGCCGGCGTTTTTCACGAGGACGGAGAGAAGGCGGAATTCGTTGGGGGTCAGGTGGATGGCTTTGCCGTCGATGGTGACTTCGCGGCGGGAGAGATCGACGCGCAGGCCGCCGACTTGGAATATGGGATCGCCGGTCTGGGGGTTGGCGGCGGAGGCGTGGCGGAAGGCGACGCGGAGGCGGGCCAACAGCTCGCCGACGCTGAAGGGCTTGGTGAGATAGTCATCAGCGCCGGCGTCGAGGGCGGCGACCTTGTCCTGCTCCTTGCCGCGGGCGGAGATGATAATGATGGGAACCGCGCTCCATTCGCGCAGGCGGCGGGTGACCTCGACGCCGTCCATGTCGGGGAGGCCGAGGTCGAGGATGATCACATCGGGCTTGGCGGTGGGGGCTTGTTTGAGGCCATCGTCGCCGCGGGCGGCTTCAAGGACGTTGTAGCCCTGCGTGGAGAGGGTGAGACGCAGGAATTTCTGGAGCGGGGGCTCATCTTCGATGATGAGGATGGTGGGGTTGGGGTTCATGCGGAGGCGTCAACTTTGGGCGGAGGTCCTGATTGCGGCAGGGTGATGTGGAAGATTGCGCCGCCGGCGGGGCGGGTTTGGGCGGTGATGGTTCCGCCGTGGCCGTCGATGATGGCGCGACAGATGGCCAGGCCGAGGCCGATTCCGTGGCGATTTTGGCCGGAGTGGGCGCGGAAGAATTTGTCGAAGATGCGGGATTCAGCGCCTTTGGGGAGGCCGGGGCCGTGGTCGGCGACGGAGAGGGTGATCTGGCCGTTGTTGGCAGCGCCGGTGATTTCGATGGGGGTGGATGGGGGAGTGTGCTCGACGGCGTTGTCTACCAGATTCACGAGGACTTGCTCGAGGGCGACGCTGTCGACGTTCACGAGGGGGAGATTGGGGGGAAGATCGATCTTGATGGGGCGGTTGGCCAGGCGCTTGCGGAGATGATGCAGAGCTGTTCCCACCAGCTCGGCGAGTGGCTGCCATTCTTTCTTGAATGAGACACTTCCCGATTCGAGGCGAGTCATCTCCAGGAGATTATTGATCAGGCGCTCCATGCGGTCGGCTTCGGAGGAGATGGTTTCGAGCATGGCGGAGCGGTCTGATGCGGGAAGGTTTTCGCCGGCTTCGGTGAGCGTGCTGGCTGCGCCGGTGATGGCGGAGAGGGGTGTGCGGAGGTCGTGGGAGACGCCAGAGAGGAGCGTGTTGCGGAGGAATTCGGCCTCAGCGCGCTCCCAGGCTTGGCGTGCGGCTTTGGCCTCGGCTCGGGCGCGGTGAGTGAGGGTGCTGATCACCAGTGCGGTGATGAGCATGACGGCGAAGGTCCAGAGATACTGGGAATCGGCGACGACGAAGGTGAGGTAGGGGGGCACGAAGCAGAAATCGAAAGCGGCGACGGCGAGCATGGATGTGAGAATGGCCGCGCTGCGGCTGGAGCGGGTGGCAACCCAGAGGACGGCGAGGAGGTAGAGCATGAGCACATTGCTGTCGGCGAAGTGGGGGCGGCGGGATTCGCTGGGCAAGTGCGGGCCATGAAACAGGAGCCAACCGGCGAGGGTGGCGGCGGCGGTTGCCAGGGCGGCGAGGGCGAAGCCTTTCCAGTCGAGGATCGGTTCGCGGCGGGTGAGAGTTGGTTGCTGGTTGGTCATGGATGAGTCCGACGTCGTTTCATTCTAGCCGACAACGGGGGTATCAAGATTTCATCAAGATTCCACCTGTGCGCATCAAGGCCGCATCAAAAATGGGCCGGTGGAGGGCGAGTTGGATTGACCGGGCCTGGTGGTGGCCTAGGGTTCCTCTCGTGCCTTCCATCACCGAACAATCCGAATTCAACGTGGTGATGCTGCCGGCTTCGAAGCAGCAGCGGAAGATCAACGTGGTGCTGGTCAGCAGTGTGGCGTTGAGCTTCATCAGCTTCTGGCGGGCGGCGGCCATTGTGCTCAACGACATGGCGAGCACGGTTTATTACATCGGCGGCATCAGCGAGCAGGCGATTGGGAAGGCCGCGCCGTGGTTTGTGCTGGCGGTGATGCTTTTCGCTTATGCGGTGCGGAGCGTTTATGTCGAGAGCTGCACGATGTTCACGCGGGGCGGGGTGTATCGCGTGGTGAAAGAGGCGATGGGGGGGCCGCTGGCGAAGTTGTCGGTGTCGGCTTTGATGTTTGATTACATCCTGACCGGGCCGATCAGTGCGGTTTCGGCGGGGCAATACCTGGTGGGGATGGCGGGGAATCTGCTGGCGCTGACGCCACTGCAATTTCAGCTCAGCGCGGATGTGCATCCGGACCTGGTGCGATTGCTGTCGATGATGATTGCGATTGGCATCACGGTCTATTTCTGGCGGATCAACATCATTGGCATCCATGAGTCGAGCCAGAAGGCGCTGCGGATCATGCAACTGACGACGGTGATGGGGGTGGGGGTGATCGCGTGGTCGGTGGTGACGCTGTGGCTGCATCCGGAATTGCGGCACCTGCCGGCGATGCGGCCGGTGTTGACGCCGGAATCGGAGGGGTGGCTGGTGAATTGGCCACGGCTGGTGGGGACGCTGGGGATTCTGATTGCCTTTGGACACACACTGCTGGCGATGAGCGGGGAGGAATCGCTGGCGCAGGTGTATCGGGAGATCGAAGCGCCGAAAGTGAAGAACCTGCTGAAGGCGGGGTTCATCATCGTGGTGTATTCGCTGCTGCTGACGGGGCTGGTGACGTTTTTTGCGGTGATGATCATTCCGGATGCGGAGCGGATCAAGACGGTGGTGGTGGATGGAATCATTACGCGGAAGTCGGGGAAATACACCGACAATCTGATCAGCGGGCTGGTGATGCACCTGTCGGGGCCGATGGGAATGCGGCTGGCGTTTCAGGCGTTCGTGGTGTTCGTGGGATTTTTGATCCTCAGCGGGGCGGTGAACACGAGCATTGTCGGGTCGAATGGCGTGCTCAATCGGCTGGCGGAGGATGGGATTCTCACGCCGTGGTTTTTGCACCCGCAGCGGCGGTTTGGGACGACGCACCGGTTGATCAACTCGGTGGCGGTGCTCCAGATCGTGACGATCGTGGCCAGCATGGGGAATGTGTACACGCTGGGCGAGGCGTATGCGTTCGGGGTGATCTGGTCGTTCGTGTTCAAGACGCTGGCGATGGTGGTGTTGCGGTTCAAGGTCAAATCGCCGCGCGAGTATGAGGTGCCGCTGAATATTCGGGTGAAGGTAAAAAGCGGGATCAGGATTGATTTGCCGATCGGGATCACGGTCATTTTTTTGATTCTGTTGAGCACGGCGCTGATCAATTTGTTGACGAAGAAGGTGGCGACGATCTGGGGGATCGGATTTACGGCCGGATTCCTGGCGGTATTTGTGATCTGCGAGCACATTTCGCGGCGGCTGCGGCAGGGAAAGCATCACGAGCACCTGGAGCAGTTCAATGAGAATGTTACCGATGCGCCGACGGCCGAATCGCTGGGGCTGACTCATCCCGATCCGATCATCGTGGCGGTGCGGAATCCCAGGAGCATGGCTGCGCTGGAAAAAGTGCTTGGAGAGGTGGATGCGGATCGGCAGGACATCGTGTCGATCACCTGCAAGGTGCTGCCGCCGCTGACGCCGGGGATCACGCCGGAGGAGCTGCGGCTGGATGAGAATGACCGGGAAGTGTTGACGCGGGTGGTGAATGTAGCGGAAGAGGCGGGGAAACGGGTGTTTCCGCTGGTGATTCCGACGAACAATCCGCTTTATGCGATTGCCACGGCCGCGCGGGATTTGAATGCCAGGGAAGTGGTGCTGGGGACGTCGGAGAAGAGCAGCGCGGAGGTGCAGCTCGAGCAGTTTGCCATTGCGTGGGGGATGGCGGCGGCGGAGGGGAAATCGTCGCGGCCGCTGACGGTGCGGATCATCGGCCCGCAAGTGGAGATGAAATATGACATGGAATAGCTGGATTGTTTTTGAGTTACCGCAGGTTTCTTCGGCTCGCGTGGGATACAAAGCCGCGCTCGATATGGCGCGGCGGGCGTTTCGGCGCGAGGCGTGGAGCGAGGCCGAGTCGCTGTTGATGCAGGCGGGGGTGATCGCGGGGAATGATCCGGCATTTTTTAATCTTGTTGGGATTTTGCGCGAGGTGGAGGGGAACAAGGAAGCAGCGGGGAGTTTTTATGGGAAGGCCATCCGGGCGGACAGCAATTATGCGCCCGCGCAGCAGAACATGCGGCGGTTGTATGAGCTGCGCACGTTTGGGCACACCAGCCAGATGGTTTGCCTCGGCGATGAGCCGCAGCTACTCGAGATCGATTAACCAGCAGCGCGAATTGCTTCGATGGCGGTTTTCACATCTTCAACGCGATTGTTGCCGGCCTCGCGCTCGATCACGAGTGGGCCGGTGTAGCCGGCGGATTTGAGGGCGTTGAAAAATCGGCGGGGGCCGACCTGGCCGGCGCCGAAGGGGACTTCTTCGCCCCAGATGACGCCGGGTTGTTTGGAAAGGGTTCCATCCTTGATGTGGACGTGGCGGATGTGACGGCCGAGGGTTTGCACGGCCTCGATTGGATCGCCCGCGCCATAGAGAATCATATTGGCGGGGTCGAAGTTGATGTGGACGTTGCGGACGGCGAGGTCGTTGAGGAATTGGAGGAGCTCGGTGTCCTCTTCCTGGCCGGTTTCCATGAGCAATTCCAGGCCAAGCTCGCCGAGTGCGGCGGCGATCTCGCGGACGCGAGTGATCATCACTTCGTATTTTTCGTGGCTTGATGGGGGGACAAAACCGATGTGGGTGGTGAGCCATTTGACGCCAAGCTCGCTGGTGAGCTTTGCGGCCTGGATGGTGAGTTGTTTGCGGAGGGGCCATTCTTTATCGGGGACATAGCCGCCGGTGTCGCGGATGATGGCGATGGAGGAATAATCCTCGCCGGGGAAGGAGATCATGGTGGCGGTGATTTTGAGGCCGGAATGGTTGAGGTGGCCGAGTTCCAGGTACTTTCGCTTGTCGTCGAGCATGACCAGATCGAGGAGGCCGAGCTGGATGTGTTCCAGCTCGAGGCTGTGGACTTTAGCGACGAGATCTTCCATGCCGCGTGGCTGCAAAGACCAGCTACAGACTCCGATGTCGTGACCATTGATGTTCATATTGCTGAGTTGTAGGGTCCGCTTCAGCGGACCGCAACTGGTTTTGGCGGTCCGCTGAAGCGGACCCTACGGAGGTTCGCAAAGCGAACCCTACGGGCGTTTCACCTCATTGACTTCGTATTTTAGGTAGCGTTTTTTCATCCAGCGCACGGCCAGAAGATCGATGAAGGCGCGCCAGGCGCGGTTGCGCAGGCCGTATTTTGCGGTGCCGGCGTAGCGCTGGGAATGTTTGACGGCGGTTTCGAGGACGGTGAAGCCGCGCATTTTCACCAGGGTGGGGAAGAAGCGGTGCATGCCGTTGAAGAGCTTGAGGCCTTCGACGCAGCGGCGTTTGTAGAGTTTGAGGCTGCTGGCGGAGTCCTGGATGGTTTCATCGCTGAGCCAGTTGCGGACGTGGTTGGCGATGCGGGTCTGGAGGCGGCGAAAGGGTGTGTCGTGGCGATCTTTTCGCCAGCCGGTGATCATGTCGTAGCCATCGAGCATGGGGAGGAGGCGGGGGATTTCTTCGGGGTCGTTTTGGAGATCGGCGTCGATGGTGGCGATTACTTCACCACGGGCGGCTTTGAAACCGGCCTCGAAGGCTGCGCTTTGGCCGCCGTTTTTGGCCATGCGGAGGATGCGCAGCCAGGGGTATTTTTGCATTCCTTCTTCAAGGAGTCGTGGAGTCGAATCGGTGCTGCCATCATCGACGATGAGCACTTCGAACGGTTTGCCGGTTTGCGACAGCGCAGCGCTGACCCGCTCCAGCAAGACAGGAATATTTTCCTGTTCGTTGTAGGCCGGGATTACCAGCGAAAGATAAGGCGCATCGCTCATGGTTGACTCAAATTCGCCGCGGTTTGCGGCTCATTTTTGATGCCCGGCGGCGCGGTCACCCAGGGGAGAATGATTCGCCACATCAGGTACACGCCGCAGATGGCCAGGCCGGCCGCGCCGACGACGTCGCTGAGCCAGTGGGCGTTTTCCAGGACCCGCTCGGCGGCGACCAGCGTGGCGGCGGCGTAAAAACACCAGCGCCATCTGGGCCAAAGGATAGCGAGGCCGGCGGCGGTCGCAAACGCGACCATGGTGTGACCGGAGGGGAAGGCGAGATTTTTCTGCGCGAAAAGTCCTTCCCAGCCGCTGCGGAAGGGTTGAAGCTCGAAGGGAACAGCGTCGCTGATGCGCGGCTCGAGCTTGAAAGGGCGGGTGCGGCCGATCATCCATTTGAGGAGGTTGCCCAGGAGGCAGACCAGGCCGGTCATGAGGATGAAGATGGATGCGCGCCAGCGCAGGCGATGGCGCCAGGCGACGAGGATGGCGAGGGCGGCGGTGGTCCAGTAAACGCCCAATGTTTTTACAGCATCGACCACGAAGGACTTCATGTACGACGGTTTGATTTGAAGATGGCGGACCCATTCGGCGACATGGCGGTCCATCGTACTGGCGGCGGCCACGAGCGCGAAAGAGATCACACACATGAGGATGAGTTTGCGCCAGGAGCAGGGAAGTGGTGCGGTTTGGTCCAAAATGATGCCTAATATTTTTTCAAGACCGCGGCCCGATGCATGCCTTTGAATCCGCGGCAGCGCCAGAGACGAAACGAGCGGATTTCCAGGCCTTCGCGATAGATTTTTACATCCGGCAGCCTTTCGATGCTCTCAAAGGCAGCGACAAAATCGGCCGGGGGCAGGCCGCTGCCGGCGACGCCGTCGTGGCCGTAATAAATGGCATCGCGGCCGTGCAGGTCGGTGCGATCGAGGCGGCGGTCGGGCCAAAGATCATACTGGCTGAGCCGCGCGGGGTGTTGGAGCCAGGAGCCGACGTAAAAAGTTTCGGGTTGACCATCGACATAAAAGGCGGCCTCGGCGGTCGATTGATAATCCTCGCACATGACCATGGCGCCGGGGCGGAGGGCGGCGAGTTGGTTGGAAATCGACTGGCCGAATTCGCGCCAGCCGCGGAGGCGGAAGGTGGGGTCCCATTGGCGTGGAGGGATGTTTTTGCGGCCGATCATTTTTCCGAATTGGTCGACGGGCCTGTAGAGCAGGTGCGTGTTGTGGGCGATGGGGGTGCAGATGATGCCGAAGATGATGGTGATCCAGACGATTCCGCGCCATCTGCGCCAGGCCGCGGGGTCGTGCATCCGCGTGGAGAGGAAATGGGCGGCGAGGATCAGCAGCGCGAAATAACTCGGAGCGGGCCAGTTGATCTGAGCCTTGGTGACGAGGCTGAGCAGGGCGATGACGGCGATGAGCGGCAGGCCCATGGAGAGGAGATAGCGCATGGCGCGCGATTGGGGTGATGGATCGCGGTGGCGGCGGAGGGCGAAAAGGATGGCGCCGATGAGGATAGCAGCCATGGTCGGGCCGACTGCGCCGATCTGGCCGCCGATGAATTCGGCGAAGTTCATCGGGTTGAAGCCGGCTTTTCCACCTTCACCGGCATCTTTGACGATGTGACGCGCGGAGACCCAGCCGTGGCGATGATTCCAGAGGAGGACGGGGATGGTGAAGAGAAGGGCGACGAGGGTTGCAATCCACGGCCAGGGCGAGCGCAGCCAGCGGCGGCTGTCGCGATCGATGATTAGAAAAAGCAGCAGGCCGACCAGCCAGTAGAGCATGGTGAATTTGGCCCAGAAACCCAGGCCGATGGCGAGGCCGAGCGCGATCCATGCCCAGGTTTTTTCGTCGAAGACAGCTTTGACCGCGAAGCAGGTGGCCGCGCCCCAGAAGAAGAAAAAGGGCGGGTCGATGGTCATGAGAACGCTGCCGGCGACGAACATGGGGACGAGATGGTTGAGCAGCACGGCCCCCAGCGCGATGCGATCGCTCTTGAATAATCGCAGAGCGAGCCAGTAGGTGAGAATGGAGCTGCCAACGGCGAGGAGGATTGCGGGCAGGCGCACCGCGGGCGGGGTGTCGCCCAGCATGGCGCAGCTGGCGCGAATCAGCCATGCGACCAGTGGGCCTTTGCTGTAATAGCAGATGTCCAGGCGGCGCGACCAATCCCAATAATGGGCTTCATCACCGGAGAGATCGATGGGGCAATCGTGGGTGAGATAGCGCCAATGCCCCCACATGCCAAACGCCAGCAGTGCGGCCAGGATGATGCGGCATCGCAGCGGGGTGAGCCACGCGAGCTTCCATGCCCCGCGCAGCTCTGTTGGTTGTGACAATGTTGTTGCCGATTCCACGCGAACGGGGAATTGTAATGGGTTTGCCGCGCCGAATGTAGCGATGTAGGGCATGCTTTAGCATGCCGCGGTGAAGTTGCGGCATGCTGAAGCATGCCCTACGAGACCCTACGAGGCCTTTTGGCCGGCTAGGTCCTGCTTTTTCGCGTATTCATCGCGCAGTTTCCGCTCGGCCTCGCCGTAGAAAAAGGTGAGCAGTACGAATCGCTTTCCAGCGGTCAGATCCGTGGCCTCGTGCAGCAGCGAGCAGGTTCGCGGGGCGATGGAAATCTCGGCTTTCTTCTCTTTGACGCGTTCCGGCCGGGCTGCGCCATAAGCGAGGCTCAATTTGAGCTGCACATCGGCCAATAACGGAAAGGGCAGGCGGTGCTCATTGGCGAATGCCTTGAGCTTTTCCAGATTGGCCACGGACACGCCAAAAACTGTTGTCCCCAGGTTGATGAATTCGTCGTATAGATCGCGAAATGCGACAGCCGCTTCGGACGATTTCCCGGCCGCGGTTCCGACGAAAAAGAAGAGCACTACCGGCCTTCCCAGTGGTTTTTGGCGGTCGGTCAGCTCCACCGTCGGGGCAACATCCAGTGGCATCGGAACGAGATCGCCCACCTCGAGCGGATTGGCCCTGATCTTCATGATGGAGGTATTGTCCGAGAAAACCGCCCGACTGCAACGGAAGCTGGGCCGTAGCAATCGCGCTGGGCGATTTCGGCGAATCCCTCGACGCTTTGGATGAGTTGCACCAGGTCATCCACGCTCCTGCGCACCATCTCCAGAGGCTCCTGGGCCCGGATATGCTGTTCGGCCTCCCTCGCGCCCTGGGTGATTTGCGGAAAGCCGTAGAGGCCGCCGGTGCCGGTGAGCTGGTGCAATACTTCTTTCAGTGCGGCCAAGTCGGACTGCCGACGGAGGGATGAAAGCTGTTGCACTTTTTCGGGAAGCGAGGCGAGAAACTCGGGCAGGTAGGGCATGATATCCGGATCGTCCGCGAGCAGCGATTTGATCTTCTTACCGCCGCTTGCAGGGCGAGCGGCGACGGTTTGCGATCGGGAAAGTTTTGCGCTTTGCGATACCGCGATATACCGTCGAACCGTTTCCAACAGATCCAACTTGCGAACGGGCTTGGTCAGGTAGTCGGTGCAGCCAGCCTTCAGGCATTTGTCGCGGTCGTCGCTCATCGCATGCGCGGTGAGGGCAATGATGGGCAACGCGGACCCCTCGCGCCGCAGGATGCTGGCGGCGGTGTAGCCATCCATATGCGGCATCTGCATGTCCATGAGGATGACGTCGAACTCCTGCGAGCGGGCCAGTTGGACCGCCTCTCGGCCGTCGTTGGCAACCGTGACGGTCAGACCGCCCTTGCGCAGGTAGGCGCACAGGACCACCTGGTTTTCCTTGCCATCCTCGGCCAGGAGGACCCGGCCGCCGGTCGGCGCGGGCGGCTGCCCCTCCGGCACTGGCTGAGCGTTGGGTGGGACCTCGGCCGCTCGCTGGGCCTCGCCTGGATCGTTAATCATTATCTGGCCTTCAAGGGGTCCGGTGGCGAGAAGCAAAGTGAAGCGGCTGCCAATGGCGGGCTTGCTCTCGGTTTCGATGCGCCCCTGCATCAAACCGGCCAGGCGATGACAGATGGCCAGGCCCAATCCGGTCCCGCCATATTGCCGGGTTGTGGACCCATCGGCCTGGGAGAAGGGCTTGAAGATGCGGCTCAACTGCTCGTGCGTGAGACCAACGCCGGTATCGATCACATCAAATCGCAGCATCGGCTCATCCGGCGGGCTGTGTTGAAGTGAGAGGGAGACGCGGACTGAGCCGGCTGGGGTGAATTTGATGGCGTTGCCAACCAGATTGATCAGAATCTGCCGCAGCCGGGTGGGATCGCCGATGATCCGGCGCGGCAGCGGCGTCTGGAATGCGACATCGAAGGCTATTCCCTTCTCCTGGGCCCGTTGCCGCATGAGCGATGCGACCTCACCGACGATAAGGCACGGATCACAAAGCACGCGCTCGACGGCCATCATGCCCGCCTCGATCTTGGAGAGGTCGAGGATGTCGTTGATGATTTCCAGCAGGTGATCGCCACTGCGTCGAATGGCGTTGACGGATTCGGAGCGGTCCTCGCGCGAGCCGTCGCGGTCGAGCAGCAGCTCGGCGTGGCCGATGATCGCGGCCATGGGGGTGCGGATCTCGTGACTCATGTTGGCCAGGAACTCGCTCTTGGCGCGGTTGGCGGATTCGGCGATTTGTTTGGAATGCTGGGCCTCGGCCTCAGCGCGTTCGCGCTCGAAGACCTGAAGCCGCAACGACTGGTTGGCCTTGGCGAGCTCGGCCGTGCGCTGCTCCACGCGGGCTTCCAGTTGCTCGTGAGCGCGGCGGAGGGCGTCTTCGGCCTGTTTTCGCTGGGTGATGTCGCGCAGGTAGGCGCTGAACGAGGGTGGTCCGGTGAGATTAATCCGGGTGATGGCCAATTCGACCGGAAATTCAGTGCCATCCTTGCGAATCGCCATTACTTCCAGGCGCCGATCCAGGACGGGCCCCTCGCCGGTTTGCATGTAACGGGCCAGGCCGCAGGCGTGTGCTTCGCGCATGGCCGGTGGAATGATCAGCTCCGCCAGGCTTTGGCCGATCGCCTCCGCGCGGCTGTATCCAAAAGTGTGCTGGGCGGCGGGATTGAATTCGGTGATCTTGCCTTCATGGCTCATGGTGATGATGCAATCGAGCCCGGATTCGAGGATGGCGGCCTTGCGGGCCTCGCTTTCGGCGACGGCCTGCTCGCCGCGCTTTCGCTGGATGAATTCGCTGACCTGGGTGGAAATGGTGTCCAGGAGCCGCAGCAGTTGCTCATCGCTGACGCAGATCTGCTCCGAGAAGAACTCGAGAACGCCCAGCACCTCCTCGTCGCACTGGATGGGAAATGCGAGTGCCGTGTGCAGGTTGACTTCCGCGGCCGCGGAAGCGCGCGGAAAGTTTTTCTCGACGGTGACATCCGCCATCCACATGGGATGGCGGTCCTGCCAGACCGTTCCGGGCAATCCAGTGCCGCACGCCATCTTGGTCTTCATGCTCGCCTTCTCAAAGGCCTCAAACCGGGTTCGCGACTCGGTCCAGCTTTCGGCGCAGCGGAGGACGTCGGTAGCCGGATCGATGCGCCATACCGCTCCGAATTGCCAGCCGAGGCTCTGGGCAATCGCCGGAAGCATCTGCCGGCAGGCTTCTTCGATGGTCTGAGCTTCGGCAAGAGCACGGGTGACGGCGTATTGCGTCGCCAGCCGCCGCTCTGCGCGCTTGCGCTCGCTGATGTCCTGGACAGTGCCTTCATAGTAGCAGACGGTGCCATCGCCGTTGAGCACGGATCGAGTGGTTTCGGCGATCCAGATGATGGTGCCGTCGCGCCTGCGCCATTGCGACTCGCATTGCGAAACCGATCCGTCGCGAACGATCATCTCCATGATTTTGGCGCGGCGGCCGGGGTCGATATAGAGTTGAGAGCCGATGTCGGTGACCGATTCCCGAAGGTGTTGCGGGCTGTCGCAGCCGCAAATCCGGGCAAGCGCGGGATTGACGGCGACGTATGCGCCCGCGGGGGTGGCCTGGAAGATGCCGTCGGTCACATTCTCGAAAATCGCCCGGTATTTCCGCTCCGCCAGGGCCAGTTCCTGGTTGCTGTCGAGCAGCTCGCGCGAGCTGAGCTCCATCGAGCGCTCGATCAGGGCGCGGTCCTCATCGCCGGCGGTATAGGCTTCGCTGACGGCATGGAGCAGCCGCTGGATGTCCTCGGGGAATCCGTCGGTGCGGCCGATGAACTTCCTCAATTGCCGTTGGAGCAATCGGTGCATCGGCCTTAAACCTCAGTGAAGGTGGTCACCGTCATGGTCTGATTGTGCAGGGCGCAGCGGGCTTCGGGGGTGAAGGGTGAGATTTCGCCATAGGAGTAGAAGCCGGTGGCGACGACGCCTTCGCCGAGGACGTCGAGGACGGCCTCGACCTCCTCCTCGATGCGCTGCTTGAGGACCAGTTTCCGGCCGACGCAACTGATGAGGATGGCCAGGTCGGCTTTGCCTTCGCCGATTTTTTGACGGCACGTCCTGGCCGCGCCGGCGGCCCCGTCGACGAGCCGATCGAAATTGGCGCGCATCAGCCTCGCCAGGGCTCCTTCGGGCACATCGCCGGCGAAGGTCATGCTCTGGTCCTTCTCGCTGACCGCCAGGATGGTGCGAACGACGCTTTCGCCGGAATTCTCCTGCCGCAAAGCGAGTGGAAAGAGCAATCCACTGGCCGGCAGCCCAGCGGCATGCGAGCCGAGATATTCTTTGTACAGCTCCAGTGCTGAGCGGCCATCGAGCTCGAAGAGCACGTTTGCTTTGGAGCGGGTGATGCGCCGCTCGGGGCCAAAAGAGTCCCAACCCCCCATCGAGCCACAGCCAACGCGCAGCCGACTGCCATAGAAGCCAAGCAGGACAATCCGCTTTTGCTCGGCAATGCCATCGGCACAGACGTAGGTTTCGGCGAAGCGCGCGCCGTCACCAGAGAGGCCCCCGGTGACGGCAACTCCGGCTGGCAGCCGGCTGGTGATTCCCTTGACCAGTTCGCTGCCGTTGACAGAAAGGCCGTCCGATAGCACGAAGGCGTGTACGAGATTTTCCTGAGGGATGGCCATGGCCAGTTTCGCGCCGGCCGAAAAGCTGTCCGCGGGCCCACTTACGCTGACGGCGGCGGTGCGAAAGGTGGTGTGCTGGAACTGAATGGCGGTCACACACACCGAATCATCCAGCACGTGTTCGCCGGCTATCTCGCCGGCCGTGGAACAGCCGCAAACGTAGGCCTTGGGGAACGCCTTCTGAATGTCCTTGAGGGTCCCATTCTTCATCTGGCTGGTAGCGCCAAAGACCAGCACCAGGCCGGCTTGATCAGCGCCGGGCAAAGCATTAATCGCGGGGGACCAGCCACTGTCTTTGGTCCAAAGCGTACGTGAAATTTTCATCGTCGCTGATCTGCCTTTCGGTGTAAACGCTTCTCCGCAATTGAGCAGGTGTTATCGCGTAACGAAGCACTTCAATGGACGCATTCCTATGGAACTATCGTCGAGACGATCATGGTGCTTGATAGGAATAAGTACCTATGGCGTATTGTCCACCTTGATTGATTCCCGCCATTTTCGGACGCTTGGGAGAAGTGAACCTCACCAGCCGAAGCGCTCTTCCACCCACGGATTGCCGTGCATGTGGTAGCCGTTCTGCTCCCAGAAACCGGGGGCATCGGTGGCCCGCAGCTCGATGCCGCGGATCCACTTGGCGCTTTTCCAGAGATAGAGCCGGGGCACAAGCCCGCGCAGCGGCCAGCCATGTTCGGCCGTCAGCTCCCTGCCTTCCCATTCGTAGGCGAGGATGCAGTCGTCGGCGACGAATTCGGCCAGCGGCACGTTCACCGTAAAACCAGCCTCGCTGTGACACATGACGAAGCGAGCGTTCGGTTTCGGTTTGGCGCGATCGATGATCGATTTGGTGGGCACGCCGGTGAAGGTGTTGTCCAGGCGGCTCCAGTGGGTGACGCAGTGGATGTCGCAGACGACATCGATGGCCGGCATGGCGCGGATTTCGTCGTAGGAGAGCTCGTACTCGTTCTCGACCATGCCGAATATGCGCAGCCGCCAATCTTCGTGCTTGGGATCGACCTTGGGCACGCTGCCGTAATGCAGGACCGGCCATTTGGCGGTCAGCACCTGGCCCGGCGGCGTGCGCTCTTTGGGCCCGCCGCGCAGCACATCAGGACTGACAATTCGCGTTTTCGATTCCATTGAGATGGGAAACCGCAAAGTGCGTCGAAGTATTCCGTGGCGACGTCCGCTGAAGCGGACCCTACGAGTTTTCGCGCAACTTGGCGAGTGCCCCGCGCTCGATTTGCCGCACGCGTTCTTTTGACAACCCCAGGCGGGCGCCAACCTGGGCGTAAGTCGCCTCTTCCTCCTGGTCGTCCAGGCCAAAATGCGCGGCCAGGACATCGCGCTCGCGCTCGTTGAGACGGGAGAGGAGTTGTTGGACTTCATCGCGCTCGATGAGCCGTTCGGTGTTGCGGATTGGCCGCGAATCGGGGACGGCCGCCAGCGCTTCGGCATCGCCGGTGTTGCGGCGGGTGGCCTGCACCATCTGCGGCACGCTGCGGGCGAAGCCTTTCATCAATGCCAAAGTCGCGTAGGTGCTGAAACGATGGCCGCGATGAAGATCAAAGCCTTCCACCGCCCGCATGAGCACCAGATTCCCTTCGCTGACCAGCTCGAGCAATCCGACGCCCGGGCGAACGTGTTTGCGGGCGACGCTGACCACGAGGCGAAGATTGGCGCGGACGATCTGGTTTTTGGTCGCTGCCGCATCGGCCAGAATCTCTTCCAATCGGACCAAATCGCGATTGCGCACCCGTTCGGCGTCGATGCGCCGGCGAGCATGGGCGAATTGATACTTGTGGAAATTGAATTTCAAAAACAACGCCCGCTCCTTGCTCCTGGAGAGCAGCGGAGTGCGATAAAGCTCCTGTAGATAGGGTGGCAGGTCGCGGGGAACGCGCAATTCTTCGCGCTTGGGCTCCTCACCGATTTCCTCGCCGGCCACGATATCGCGAATCGCATCGGCGGCTTCCTCTTCGCGATAAAGCGGGTCATCGTAGAAGCGGGTGCGCCGTTTGAGCAGCCGGCGGGTCCGCTCATCGACCATGGCTCGATAGACGGCCCATCGCGGCAATTCCATGCGCGCGGCCAGGTCGGCGATGGTCGCGCCGTTGCGCGCTTCGCGGGCAATTGCCAGCTTGGTCGGCTCGGCAACCTCAGTTCCGGCGCCCGCCAAAATCGCGGCGGCCGAATTCTCCTGATCGTGCTTTTTGATCGTATGCAAGACCGCCAGCGGCGAGCGGTTCATCGCCCGCCCGACGCGCCTGGTAATTTCAGAGACCGGACATCCGCACGAGGCCAATCGTCGCGCCCGCCGCAGAATCTCGTGCAGCTCACCCTCGCCCACCTGCGATAGATTCGCCTTCCCCGCCACCTGTTCCCCATGTGCGGCCACGAAACGCTCGACGCTCCTGAGCAAAAATCCCACCCGGCGTTTGCCATCCCCATAAATAAACCGCCGCGCGGCCAGCCCTTTTCGCCGCCAGCGCTGAATGGTTTTGCTGGTGACGTTGAATCGTTCGCAGACATCCTCGATGCACAGGACCGGCTCGGTGACGTGCGCGGTATGAGTCTCCAGAGTGACGCTCACCTGTTCGATGAGCAGGCCAAGGTCGTGCTGAAGCGCCATGCCGGTCAGCAACTCGCGCTGCGCGCCGCGAGGGCGATAGCCGGTGATCTTGTAGATGACAAACTCGATCGGATAGGCCCTGGCGGGATCAATCAGGTAGAGAAGGTCTTCAGCCGCGGCGATTTGCGCCGACCGCACTTCCTGAGGCGCAAATGCCATCTGCCGCGAGAGTTGGGCGAGGCTGTCGAGGCGAAATTTAGCCATTGAACGCGATTATCCAACCCCCACAGCAGGGGGTCAAGCATTAATTGCCGTTCTGGGGCGAATTAGAACGCGCTGTTTGCCCAATTTGACCACAATCGCTCGTCCGGCCGATAAATACGGGGGTTGGAATCCCGCAGCCATCTTGCCCTAGCCAAGGGGCTCGGATAGCCTGCTTGCCCCAGGGAACGAGACAGTATGCATCGATATCACATCGCCCTTGCCAGCACCGCTGTGTTCTTTTTCCTATTCGCGGGATGCGGCAGCTCGAAACATCTTCCCGCCACTCTCAAGCCCCAGGCATTCCAGCCGATGCCCAATGCCGCGCCGACTGCGGCCGCGCCGGCAACGCAGCCCACGAAGAATTCGACCGCGATCGCCACGGATGATCCTCAAACGGGCGGATTGACGTCGATTTCGCGCCCCGCGACTCGACCGGCCGTGGGCGCTTCCTCCGGCACGTTCATGTACATCGGGGCGGTGGTCGCCGATGTCAACGGCCAGCCCATCTACGCCGACAAGATTCTTGCCAAGATCGATACGGAGCTGTCCGCCAAAGCGCCGCTGCTCGAGCCGCGGGAATTCAGGCTGGCGGCCGAAGCGGCCATCCGCCGGCAGATCGAATATGACATAAGCCTGGAGCGCGAATTCGCCTCAGCGCAGCGCAATGCCACCGATGAAGAGCAGCAGCGCGCCAAAGCGCTGGCGGCCATGTGGCGGCAGCGCGAGATCATCAAGGCCGGCGGATCAGTGGCCGTCGCCCGGCGCATGTCGCTGGATAAGGATGGGATCGATTTTGAGGAGAAAGTCAACGAGCAGTATCAGTCCTACATGATCCTGATCAATTTCCAGAACCGCATCATGCCGCTGGTGCAAATTTCCGGCGATGATATGCGGCGGTTTTACGATCAGAACGTGGCGCAGCTTTTCACCGAGAAGTCGGGCGTGCGCTTTCGGGCGATCAAGGTCAGCGTAAATCAAAAGGGCGGTCGCGAGGCAGCGCTGAAGGGCGCTGAACTGCTGCTGGAGCGGGCCAAGCGCGGTGAGGATTTTGCGAACATGGCCAGCGACGAAAATGACGATCCCACCCGCCGCGCCAACCGGGGCTGGTGGATGATGGAGAAGATCAAGAAAGAAGGGGACGAGTCGGTCATGGAGCCGACCTGGATCGACCACGGAGCTCTGGCCGGCAAGCTGGAAGAGGTGGAGAAGGCGGCGTTTGCGCTGGAAGTTGGGGAAGTTTCGCCGGTCCCCATCGACGTTGGCGATGGTTTTTACATCCTGAAACTCGAGCAGAAGCAGAAGGGGCGCGTGCGGGCGTTCGAGGAGCCGGAGGTGCAGGGCGAGATTCGCCGCCGCCTCGGTAGTGATCAGCGCCGGGCGCTGCGTGAGAAGGATATGCTTCGTCTGAGCAAAGAATCGGTTGTGCGGCAGGACCCGGAGATGTTCAAGACGACGGTCAACATGGCCATGCAAAAGTATTTCGCCTGGTCCCGCGCCAACGGCCTGACCCGGGCCGATCCGACGCCGGCCGAAGGCGGCACGTCGCGGTGAATCTCTTTGATACTGATTACTGACTGGCGGCCACTTCACTCACAATTCTTTCCGCCAGTTCAACGGCCGCCAGGCCCTGCTCTCCGCTGACCACCGGCTCCTGCTTCTGGCGGATGCTGCCGACGAATGCCTCAAGCTCGGCGCGAATCTGGTCCACATCTTCCACCGCCAGCGGAGTGAGTTTCACCAGATCCGCGAAATTTTTCGCCTCCCCCTGGCCTTGCCGCAGGCTTTCCACAGCGCTGCGAATGGCATCGACATTTTCGTTGCGATGCGCGATCACGCCGGTCTTCTTTTGATAGTCGATCGAGACATAGGCATCGGGACAGAAGACGCGCAGCTTCCGTTCGGTCTTCAGGGCCAGCCGCGAGGCCGTGAGATTGGCGACGCAGCCGTTCTCAAATGTCAGCCGGGCGTTGCAGATATCCTCGACGCCGCCGATCACGCTCACGCCCACGGCGTCGACCCGTTTCACGGGCGATTTGATGAGGCTCAGCACGATGTCGATGTCATGGATCATCACATCGAGCACGACGCCCACATCGAGACTGCGAAACGGCAGGGGGCTGACCCGCAGCGCGTCGAGATACCGCGGCGAGAGATTCAGCTTCGCCAGCGCCACCACGGCCGGGTTGAATCGCTCGATATGCCCGACCTGGAGCATCGCCCCGTGCCTGGCGGCCATCTGCACGATCTGCTTTCCCTCGGCCGAATCCTTCGCCAACGGCTTCTCGATCAAACAGGCGAGGCCGCGCTTCAAAAACGGCTCGGCCGCTTTTGCATGATGCTCTGTGGGCACGGCGATGGTCACGGCGGAAACCATCTCCGCCAACTCGTCGAGATGTGCGACAACCTTCGTCCCGAATTCCGACGCCATAGTCTCCGCGGCCTTGGAAATCGCATCAAAGACTCCGACCAGCCTCGTATGCGGCATCTGCGCGTACGTCCGCGCATGCAGTCTTCCCATTCGGCCGCAGCCGACGACGCCTACCGGCAGGATTACGAGTGGGCCTTGCGGGTTGCGCATCTGAGACACAAGCTAGGGAATGGGTCCCGTTGGAGGAACAAGCTTCTCAAGCTCAACCATCAGTTTCGGCAAATCGTTAATTGAACTGTCCCATACCACGTCATAGTCGACGATTAGATAGTCATGCACGACGTGGTGTCGCATTCCGATAATTTGTCGCCAGGCGATTGACGGAACTGCCGCTTGGGTAGCTGCTGACACCCGCCTGGCTGACTCACCGATTGTTTGGAGAAGATGAATCAACGCCCAGCGAAGTTTTTTGTCCTGGTCGAACTGCTGGCGGGTGATTCCTCGAATCAATTCTTGTGCGTCGCGCGCGGTATCCAGCATATGCCCAAGGTACAGGCTGTCATCCTTCGCCATACTGTACCTCGGCCTCAGCCAGAACCTGTTGCTTGATCCATCTGTTCAGGTATTTCGGCGTAACCATGTCCACGCGGCGCCCCTGTAACAACCCGGACAACTCCTCCTCCATATCAAAGAGGCCAATGAATCCTACCGAATGCCCCGGCTCAAATTCATACAGCACATCCACATCACTGTCAGGCCGAAAATCTTCGCGCAGTACCGAACCAAAAAACCACAATTTGCGAATGTGATGCTTCCGGCAGAACTCCGCCAGCTTCTCCTGATCGATGGGAATTCTCGCCCCCATATCTACCTCGCCCGCATCCCCTGCAAATATCGGCCGTGCCGGCCCAAGTCGCGCTGCTGGAGGAATTCCACCATGTGCTTCACGTGCTGATTCAGGCCGTTTTCCACGTCGAAGGATTCCAGCACCGTCGCAAAGGGCTCTTCGCTCTTCCTGGCAAACAGCCTGCCGTAGGCCTCTTCCAGAGCGGCGATATCATCGTCGGCAAAACCGCCGGCGCGCAGGCCTTTGATGTTCAACCCCCGCATCTCATCCGCCCCATCCAGCTTGCAGAACGGTGGGGCGTCATGGTGAATCCGGGCGTAGCCGCCGATGAAACAGAATTTGCCGATGCGGGCGAAATGATGCACGCCCACGCCGCCCATCATGGCCACGTTGTCGCCGATGATCACATGCCCGGCGATCATGCAGTTGTTGGCCAGAATGCAGTTGGAACCAAGCTGCACATCATGCCCCAGGTGTGAGTTGACCATGAGCATGTTGTTGTTGCCGACGCGGGTGATGCCGCCGCCGCGCTCGGTGCCGATGTGAACGGTCACGTGCTCGCGGAAAATGTTGTTGTTGCCGATTTCCAGCCGGGTTGGCTGGCCTTTGTACTTGCGATCCTGCGGCGGGCCGCCAAAGACGCACTGGGGGTGAAAGACGTTCCCCTGGCCGATGGTGGTATGGCCGACGATGGTCACGCTGTTGTGCAGGCGGCATCCGCGATCGATCCGGACATGGGGACCGATGACGCAAAATGGCCCGATCTCCACATCCTCGGCGATCTGGGCCTTGGGATCGATTATGGCATGGGGGGAAACTCTCATTGCTCCTTCAACCTTCAGTCCCGGATCGTATTGGCAATCGCAAATCGCCAATCAAAAATCGCAAATCCCTTACATCGGCTCGGCATCCACCAGCATGAATTTGATGTCCGCTTCGGCCGCCAGCTTATCTTTGACAAAGGCCTTGCATCTGACGTGACCGGTTCGGCTTTTGACCCGCACCGTGACCGCTTCCAAGAGGAGCTGGTCCCCCGGCACCACCGGGTGCCGCATCTTCACCTTATCCATGCTCAACATCATCGCAACTTTTCCGGTATGCTCCAGCTTCTGGCTGAGCAATATACCGCCAAGTTGCGCCAAAGCCTCGACGATCAGCACGCCGGGCATGATCGGGGTTCCCGGGTAATGACCCTGGAAGAAGATATCGTTGAACGTCACGTTTTTGACGCCAACCGCCCGCTGATCGCCGACGATCTCCAGGACGCGATCGACCATCAGCATCGGATAGCGATGGGGCAGGATACGCTGAATCCGGCGAATATCCAAGGCCGCGTCCCGCGAGAGCAGGTCTTCGCGATCGGTTAACTGCTCTTGAGTCAAAAGTTTACGAACGATCTGGTGGTTGAGCTCATGGCCGGATTTATGCGCTACCACCCGGCCATAAATCGGCCGGCCCGCCAGATAGAGATCGCCAATCAGATCCAAAACTTTGTGCCGCACGCATTCGTCGGCGAAGCGGAACTCATTGTCAATTGGGCCTTTAGAGGAGATGACGAGCAAATCTCGCGGGGTCAGGTGATGCCCCAGGCCGCGCATCTTCAACTCCGCCGCCTCATCCTCAAAAATGAACGTCCGCGCGGGTGCGACTTGCCTGGAAAAGCTGTCAACGCCGAGATGGAATGAGAACACCTGCCGCCCGATCGGTGGGGGGGCTTCAAAGTCGTAGAGAATCTCCAGATGATCCGTCGGGCCTGGCAGGGCGGCCAGGGTCTTATCGCCCATGGCCACTTGCACCGGCCGGCGAATCACCAGCGGCCGGACGTCGGCTTCCTGCTCCGTAAGCCCAACTTCATCAATGGCTTGCACAAATGGCTGTGAAGAGCCATCGGTCCCCGGAACTTCGCCGCTCACTCCCCCAGCAATCCGCACCAATGCGTTATTGATGCCCAGTCCCGCCAAGGCGGCCATGCAATGCTCAATCGTCTCGACGTGAAGCGTACCGTTGCGAAGACATGTTCGCCGCGGCCGCTTCAGCACATTCTCGACCAGGGCTGGAATCCGCGCTTCGTGGTCCCCCTGTTCGCGGATGAACGTAATCCCCGAACCCGGCCCAGATGGGGCGATGGTCAGTGTGGCAACCTCTCCTGAGAACAGCCCCGGCCCGGCCAGCCGCACCTCGCGCGAGATTGTCTTCTGGCGGTCTGTCATGCTGAATCAGGTTGGCGCCTCTGGCCCCAAAACTTGCCCAATATCTCATTATAGCGAGGCAAATCGGCGGTGATACACCGCTGGCGATTAGTTAAGGGGGCCCGCTTTAGCGGACGGGCGTGGCGAGGACGTCCGCTGAAGCGGACTCGGCATAGATCAATCGAACCATTCATCATTGGCATCGAACGCCGGGATCGGAATGTTGATGATTTTCATTTTCCCCACGGCTCGATGCCGGCATCCCGGCTTGATCATGATGGCCATCATCGGCCGAACCGGAACCATTTCCCCATCCAGCTCCATGTGGCCCTGGCCTTCGAGGATCAGATAAATCTCGGTGAGCTTTTTGTGATAATGCGTCCGGGCATCGATGCTGATGTCCACCAGGTGGATGGTGGCGGTTTGATTCTCAGGCGAAACAAACGCCCGCCGCGCCTGGCCGCAGGGACATTCCTGTGCGGGGATGTGGGTGAGGTCTTCGATCAGGTAGTTCTTTTTGGTCGCGGTCGTAGCCATAGAACGAAATTCTACCGCTCCACCTGTGACTTACACCAATAGAAAACCCGGAAGCGATGACCGCTTCCGGGTTTAAGATCCAGTGCAAGGCGACGTCATCTCACGGGCGATGGCACACCGCCGGTGAACTTATCGTCACTGGCTCCATGGCCGGTAAGAACTTGTGCCTTGTATCCACCCTTGGTGACAAAGTATCCAATGAGGATGATGTACCCGACGAGCATGATGCCGGGGAATACCGCCATATTCTTCAGGGCCCGCTGCGAGCTGCTTGCGCCAGCGGAAGCAATCTCTGTCTTCTTGTCGGAAGGCAGCATTGCGATCCGAGCGTTCAGCTTGTCGTCATTGACCACTTTGTAATGGATGACTTCGTAGATGTGTCTGTCGTCCAGCACATCGGGCGAAAGCTTCCCTTCAGCAACCACCAGGCCCGGGACCGACTTGGCCGCGGAAGTGGCGGCGATGGCTTCGATTTTCTTGTCGGCCTGAAGCGCGCCAATATAGGGGAAGCCCAGGACGCCCACGGCCAGCATTCCGATGCCGCTGATGGCGTTGAGGGTCATGGCCCCGCCCTTGGGAGTCTGCTCCGATACCACGCCGAGCATGGTCGGCCAGAAGAAAGTCTTGCCGAAGCCATACACGGTGGCGGCGACAAAAATCGCCATGCCGGCAGTAAAGGAGAGGGTGTAAAGCCCGATGATCGCCAGGCCAGCGCTGACGGCGAGTAATCCGAGTGGTGATATTGCGTGGACAATCGGCCCGGCGAAGAATCGCATGATCACCATGATGATGGAGGTGTAAACCAGCACCCAGCCTGGATGGAATTTCCCGGCGGCGACGCCTTCCATGATGCTGGTGATCCAGCCGTCGGTGCCGATTTCGGTGGTGGCGAGTGGGATCATGATCAGGATCATGAAGAAGAGGAATGGGCGGCCAAGAGAACGCGTATATGCGCCGAAGGCCAGCACAATCGCCACGCCCACCGCGATGAACAACCATTTGGCCCAGGGCGCCAAGGTCCCGCCGGCACCCTGAAACGCGGCGATACCCGAGAAGAAATCCATGAACTGAAGGATGAGCAGGAAGCCGACGATGGCCGCCCCCAGCACGCCGAATTCCGCCAGCATCTCTCGATAGGAAACACCCGCCGCCTCGCGTTCCTGCATGGGGAACTTCAGGGGCAGAAGCATGATGAAATAAATGATCGCGGGAACCGCCAGGATGCCCACTTTGATCCACCACGCGGCGTTACCCATGAAGATCGTCACAATGCCCGCCAGGACCAACCCGCCCGGCCAGCCGGCATGCAGGATGTTCAGCCACTTGGTCTTTTCGCGGCTGAACATGGTGGCCACGACCGGGTTGATGAACGCCTCGACCGTGCCATTGGCCAGGGCGAGAATCAGCGAGCCCCAGTAAAGCATCTGATAGGCGGTGTGCTTGTCGCCATTCTTTGAGATGAAAAAGGCGCTGGTTGCCATGACGGCCCAGAGGATGTGCCCCAGGAACGCCATGACCATGGCCACCTTGTAGCCGATTTTGTCGATAATCAGGCTGAAGCCGATAATCGACGCCGCGAAGGGCCAGATGCCGATGCCGGCGAGTCTTCCCGCCTGGGCAGGGTCCAGCCCGAATTCGGTTGCCCAGGTGTTAATCAGGAACATACGGGCGATGAACCCGAATGCGGTGGTGATCAGGGCAATGAAACACCCCCAGAAGAGTATCTTGTCGTGACTGCTACCCTCGGTGCTACGGTAGTCGAGGGTCCCTGCTCCAGATGCACTCATGGTTCTTCTCCTCGGCGAAATGAACCGACACGCCACTAGATGATGTGACCAGGTTTGCTCAAACCTTCGTTAGAGTTGACACCATCCGCCGCCGCGAATCTTAATCGATTCGCCCGCCCCCACACAAGCTATTACCCTCTTAACAAACCCTGCTGGCAGGCGGTTTTGTGAGTCCTATAAGCCGTTTATGGTGACTATATAAGCGTCGGCCTCGCCCATGGCGGGGAGGATGAACCTGACCTCTTTCTGCTCGGATGCCTTCAGGTCCTTCTCCAGCGCTTTTTGAGGTCCCTTCGATGCTTTTTCTCCCGAGTATTCCAGGCGCTGGGCGATCACATGCACAGAAGCGGCCGGGAGATGCGTCAATTTCAGTTCCACTTCGCCCAGAGCATCGGCCGGCTTTGTGGTCGGCCCGCTCAGCACCTTGTCGGCCGTGTTGGCCACGTTCACGGCGAACGGCGTAATCACCCTGAGCCAGCTCCGCCCCTCCTCAGGAATTCCCGTAGTTTCAAACTTATCCCAGACCCAATCCAGACTTCCGGTCAGGCTGGCAATCGGATGCTTGACCACGCCAATCCATCCCGCGCGTGCGGTGGGCACATATCGTCTCCCCCGGCCGACCAGAATGTGAATCGTCTTGCTCCCCGACTCCCAAGTCGCCAGCCCGTCAACCGTGCCGCTCTTGCTCACCTTGATCATCCGCCCGGGCATTCGGGCATATTCGCGGTAGACCCACCAGGTTGAACGCGGCTCGGATTTGGCCGAGAGCAGGCTGGCCATCTGAAGGCCATGCTCGCCGGTTTTGTTGCGGACCCCAAACTGTGCTTTGGATCGTTCCTGGCCGGCGATGGTCCAGACGGCAAAGCCGGGGCTATAGCGGGCCGGCTCGGGGACGTTTTGGTAGATGATGATCGGCCGGATTCCGTGGCCATCCTGCCAGAGGTCGTTTTCGATCTGATCGACATGGGCGACGATGTCGCCCTTGGGGTCTTTTTCGTGCCAGCAGATCACATCTGGCAGCACCTCGTATTCCTTGGCCACCTTCAGGAAACCGCCGATCCAGCCGGCATCGAAAGGCCCAGCGCCGGGGCCGGCGATGATGGCGTTGGGATCGATGGAGCGAATGCGCTTGACCGTGCGATACCACAGGACGAGATAGTCTTCCTTCGATCCTTTCCATGAGCTGCCCAGATTCGGCTCGCTCCAGATTTCCCACTGGACCCGCTGGCCGCTGCTCATGGCACGACGAACCAGGTCGGCCACGCCCTTGTCCCACTTATCCCAGTTGCCTTTTTCGCCGGGGAATTTGCCATCGAATTTCACGCCGTCGGAGAGGAGCGCCGATTCGGTCGCGTTCAATGATTTGCTTCGGGGATAAACTGCCAGGGCGCCGTATTTGGCCGGGGAATCGAGGGCGGGCTGACGGAAGAAAACAGGGCGAAGTCCGGCGAGCATTTCCTGGGGCGGGTCGGTGAGCGTCAACGCGCGGGCGAAGCCGCTGGCCTTGTGGGTGATTTCCTCGCCTTTGGCGGCGAAGTCGATGGTGACGGTTTCTTTGCCGGCGGCCAGCGTGATCGACGCAAGTGCAAACAGGATGGCAACCACGAGCAGCCGAGATGTCCAGGTCATGGTCATGGCCAGATTTGATTAGCTGATGCGGATGTTCTCTTTGACCCACTCGTGGAAAGAGCGGACCAGAGTTGTTTCTGGCGTTGTCACCGATGAATGGAGAAACCGCTCCAGTTGATCAACTGGAAGAAATGGGAAGGCGAGGCTCTTTCGCGAAATAGTGTAAGCGCCGTCGGTTCCCAGGAGCAGGACCTCAAGGCGGTTCACGTTGAAGCGCCAAATCTCCGGTACTCCAAGGGCAGCATAAATTGCTTCGCGATCGATCGCGTGATGGGTGTAATCCATCTCGACCACGAGATCGGGCGGGGGGTCCGTGGACAGGTCGAGAGTCTTCAATCTGTCACGGATCTGACGTTCGTGCTGCACGTAGTAGCACTCGTCGGGCTCGAGCCCCTTTTCCAGATCCTCGCGCCTGAACGTTGTATTTCCAGCGCTTAGAATCGGTATATCCAATGCCAGGGTCAGGGTCTCAATCAGGCGCCCGATGATCACCTTGTAGTGCTCGTGATAGATCGATGGAGCCATGATTTCCAAGTCCCCTTTATCGAAAGTGATGAGAAGTCGCTGTTCGCCGATATCGCGGAGAAGCATTTCGTAAGTCTGCCAACTAATGCCATGCAAAAGGATGCGTGCCCCGTTTGACGCGGTTGGGGCACTGAGGATGGGACTGGCCGCAACTGTCATGATTTCCTCGTCATTGTATCACGAATTTTAGAGGATAGACCACATGCTGATCGTCTAAAACGTTGGTCCCAGCATCCACGGCGCAAACTCCTCATCGCCAATTCCGGCCGCCTCGCTTTTGGTTTTCTCGCCACCGGCCACCGCAACGACCTTCTCGAAAATCCTCATGCCCACTTCTTGAAGTGATTCAGTTCCGTCCAAAATCGTGCCGGCATTGATGTCCATGTCGTCGCGCATTCGGTCGAACATCGGCGTGTTCGTGGCGATTTTGATGCACGGCGCGGGTTTGCAGCCGTAGACACTTCCCCGCCCCGTCGTGAAGCATCCAACATTACATCCGCCGCAAACCAAGCCTGTCATGCTCACCGGGTCATAGCCTGGCGTATCCATGAACCCAAAACCGCTCTTGTCGATCCGCTCCGCATAGTCATACACCGCCATCAGCGGCGACTGGCCGCCTTTGGCGACTGCGCCGAGGGATTTTTCGTAGATCGTGGTCAGACCGCCCTGTTTGTTGCCGAAGGTGGGGTTGTTGTCGATGGATGCGCCGAACAGCTTCACATGCTCCTCCCACCAGCGGAGCTGCTTCAATAGTTTCTCGGCCACTTCCGGATTGGCGGCGCGGCGCAGCAGGAGATGCTCCGCGCCATAAATCTCCGGCGTCTCGGCCAGCACGGACGCGCCGCCGAATTTCACCAATTCATCCGATGCCACGCCCAGGGCTGGATTGGCAGTGATTCCGGAATTCCCATCCGATCCGCCGCAGTTGAGGGCGAGGATCAACTTTGAAATCGGCTGCGGTGTTCTCCGCGCTTCATTGGCTCGCGCGAGCAATTTTCGAATTGCTTCGGCGGCCGCATCGACGGTTTTGCTCACGCCGCCGGCATCCTGGATGTTGATGAACATCGGCCGGGCTTCATCCGCCTTGATCATATCGAGGCGATAGTCCGAGCGGATGAACGAAACCTGATTGGTCTCGCACCCCAGGCCGATCATCACGTAGCCAAAGACGTTTGGATGTTTAGCGACGCCAGCAAGGACTCGCTTGAGCACCTCGTGCGGTTGGCCAAGCTGAATGGCGCAGCCGCCCTTGTGGGTGAAGGGGATCACCCCATCCACATTTGGAAAATCGCGCCCAAAATCCGCGCCCTTGAACCGGTCCGCCACATATCTCGACACGGAAGCGGAGCAATTCACGGATGAAATCACCCCCACATAATTTCGCGTGCCCACTCTTCCATCCGGCCGCGCATAGCCGGGAAAATTTCTCATCCTCCCGGCCGGGTAAGACACCACCGGCCGAAAATCGACGCAGCACTCATGCGCCAATCGCGTCCGCTCATCGGCATCCTCGCGCATCCGCACGTTGTGGGTGTGCACATGCTCTCCGGGCGCGATTCGCTTTCGCGCATAGCCAATCACCTGCCCATACTTGAAAATCGCATCCCCTTCGGAAATCTCGGCCACCGCGATCTTGTGCCCGGCCGGAACATCCCGCTCCGCAACCAGCTTCACCGACCCATTTAATACGATCCCCGCCGGCACCAGCCGCCTGGCGACGGCGACGTTGTCGCTCTCGGCCAGCCGCAGGGCAAATTCCTCGAACCGCTCGGACATTCCTCCATCTTAACCGCAATTTTTCCGGCAACTCCTAAGAAAACCGGGCCCGAAACGTCATAATTCATGAAACGATGCCTCGGGAGCTTTCACAAGATCAGTGGATTCGGTCGGCCGTGCTTCAATTCGAAGCGCCGCTCACCCTTTACGCCGCCCGCATCCTGGGCGATCTGGATCGCGCCCGCGATGTCGTCCAGGAAACTTTTCTCCGCCTCTGCCGGCAGAATCACAGCGAAGTAAGTCCACATCTGCTCGAATGGCTCTATTCTGTCTGCCGCAATCGTGCCCTGGACCTCCTCCGCCGCCAGCGCACCCGGCGGACTTCGCTGCTGGCGCCGACCGTGGCCTGCCGCATCGCGCCACCGGCAAAATTGATCGAAGATCGGGACCTTGCCGCCCGCATCATCGGCATGCTTGACACGCTCCCCGACAACCAACGCGCCGTCATCACGTTGAAATTCCAAAACGGCCTGAGCTACAAGCAAATCAGCCGGCAGACCGGCCTCTCGGTGAGCAACGTCGGATTTCTCATCCACACCGCCCTGAAAACGCTCCGCCGCGCCCTGGAGGTTCCTCAATGAACCACGATGACCCGAATTTCACGGCCTATGTTTTGGGTGAGGTGGATGGACCGCTCGATCTTGATTCCGCTGGGATGAAAATGGTCGAAGAGACGGCGCTGATCGCCCGCATCCTCACCAATCACCTGGCGCAGCCGCGCTGCCGTCTGCGAATTTTTCCGTCAGCCCTGGCCGCATCGCTTCTCATCGCCGCGGCCACACTCTCAATCCTTTTCAGCCGCTCCTCTCATCACCAAACCACCGCCCTCATCCCAACTGAGCCGGCCGCGGCGCACGTAGCTATCGAATCCGCGCCCATTCTTCATCTCACCCCGACGCTCGCCAACACCGCTCCCGCTTCATCTCTCACCAGCACCACTTTCAAAGGCATTCCCGCCATGGATGTCGAGCAGCTCGTTACCGCCGTGCTCCACGATGCCCAGCGCGTCGGCTCCTTCACCTCTTTCCACCTCACTCCAGAATTTCCCGTCGCGTTTCAATAAACCTCAGCCAGGACCCGATCATGCGCTATCCGTTCATCTGCTTTCTCTTTCTTTTCGGCACCCTCGCTCACGCGGAAGCGCCGCTTCGCATCGGCACCTGCAACGTGACCAAAGTCTTCGACAGCCTCGATGAGCGCAAGGCCGTTGAAATGGGCATGAAGAGCAACGCCACGGCTCACAACACCGAAGTTGCCCGCCGCCGCAAGGCGATTGAGGACGTTCAGGCCCAGCGTGATGAGCTCAAGCCCGAATCGTTGCTTTATCAGCAGAAAACCGAGGAGCTGGTGCAGGCGGCCACGCAGCTGGAGGTAATGACCAAGCTCAAGGAGATGGAGCTTTTGAAGCTGGAAAAGCAGCACACCGCCCGTCTCTATGACCAGATCCGAGCGGCCTGCAAACAGGCCGCGGCCGCGCATCAACTCGACCTGGTCGTCGCCGAACGCCCTCCCGAATTCTCGCGCGAAATGGCCCGCCTCTCGCCCGATCAGCTCAGGCTGCTCCTAAGCACCAGCGAAGTCCTCTACGCCAACAATCAGCTCGATCTGACCGAAGAAATCACGCTGATGCTTAACAAACAATTCGCCACCAGCCGGCCCGCCAAACCCTAGAACCCTTTTCGTTTGAATTGCCTCTCCAAATCGCCCAGCGTCAATCGCAGCGTCGTAGGCCTCCCATGCGGGCAGTTGCTGCCTCTTTCCAGCACTTCGCGGCGAGCCAGCAGCGCTTCAATCTCCTCGCGCGAGAGCGGATCGCCGGCTTTCACGGCCGCCTTGCAGGCCATCATGTCCAGCAGCTCGTGCAGCAGTTCCTCCTCGTGCAGGTCGAGCAATTCCTGTTCGCCGCGCTCCAGCAATTCCGTCACGAAGACTCCAGGCTCCAGTTTTTCCAGAAAACTCGGAAACGCCGAAACCGCGACGCTCTCCGGCCCAAAAACCGCCACCTCGATCCCCAATTTCTTCAAAAGCGGCTGAATCTGCTCCAACAACGCCACCTGCCGCGGTGATGCCCTCACCACCTCCGGAATCAACAGATGCTGCGACTCCAGCGGCCCGCGCTTCATGCGCACCAGGAGCTCTTCATACATGATCCGCTCGTGCAGTGCGTGCTGGTCGATGATGATCAGGCCATCTTCGCTTTCGGTCACCAGATAACTGTTGTGTAACTGCATGGCCGGCTGCTTCGCCCCCATCCGCACATCACCCGCCGCAGGCCCACCGCTATCGATCGGCGCGGCCGGCGGCTGCGACATCGGCGCTGGCATGGGCGGCAACTCCGCACGGGGGGGTTCCGTCCACTTCATGACCTCATGCTGCACCGGCGGCGCTTGCAAACTCCACATCGCCGCCGATCCCTGTGAATTCACCTGCTGCGGCGCTGCCGGCCCATCGGCCACCTTCAAAAACTCCGCCAGCCTCTCGCGCATCCCCCTGCTCTGCTCATCATCGATTTCCGGCCGGGCCTTAGGCGTCAAATCACTCCCCAGCAACTTCTCCCGCACCCCGGCCAGCACCAATCCATGCAACCGACCACTATCTTTAAATCGCACCTCCGATTTCGTCGGATGCACATTCACATCCACGTCCCCCGGCGGCATCTCGATCATCAAAATTGCCGCCGGCTGCCGCCCGGGCTCCATCAGGCCGCGATACGCCTCCTTGATCGCGTGCCCAATAAACCGATCACGAATCGACCGGCCGTTGAGATAAAAGAACTGATATTTGGCCGTCGGATTCGCCAATTCCGGCAGCCCGATCACTCCCCCCACGCGCACCTCCGCATCGCGCAGATCGATCGGCAGCCGCTGTTCCCGAAAATGCCCCGGCCATGCGGCCAGCAACCGCTCCCCCGCCTCGCACGCGGGCAAATCCAGCGTCGTCCTCCCTCCTGAAAGCAATCTGAAGGCGACCTTCGGATGCGGCAGCGCCAGCCGCATCACCATCTCGCCCACATGCCCACTCTCCGTGGCCGTCCCTTTCAGAAATTTCCGCCGCGCCGGCGTGTTAAAAAATAAATTCCGCACTTCCGCCATCGTCCCCACATTCCCGGCCGCCGCCTGCACATCGCCGATGATCCCGCCGCGATTTTCAATCTCATACGCCGCCGCGCTATCCGCCACGCGGCTCAAGATTTTTGCCTGCGAAACCGCGCCCACACTGGCCAGCGCCTCCCCGCGGAACCCCATGGTCTGGATCGCAAACAGATCGTCATCGCACGACAATTTGCTGGTCGCATGCTCCGCAAACGCCATTTTCAACTGATCGGCCGGGATTCCAGACCCATTATCGACGACCCGAATCAGCTCCCGCCCCCCATCCTCGATCTCGATTTGTATATTCGTGGCCTCCGCATCCAGCGCATTTTCCACCAGTTCCTTAACCACCGAGGCCGGCCGCTCAATCACTTCGCCCGCGGCGATCCGATTCACCAGCGATGCCGGCAACTGCAAAATAGGCCGTCGATCCATCGGGCGCATTATAAGGCTGGCCCCAAGGCTTCCAAAAATGCTCCACTTTCAGCACAATTGACCAATACATTTCACGTCGGAGCATCCATGGGCCAGCGCAGCGCATTCCTCGTGACGGTTTTAGCGATCACTTCATCTGTTTCCGCCGCCACCTTTAAGGTCGACAACCGCACCTTCACCCTCCCCGATGGGTTCTCCATCGAGAAAATCGCCGGCCCGCCGCTGGTCGATCGGCCCATCACCGCCGACTTCGATGAACAGGGCAACCTCTACATCTCCGACTCCAGCGGCACCACAGTCCCCCTCACCAAGCAACTGGCCGAAAAACCGCACCGTATTGTCAAGCTCACCGACACCGATGGCGATGGCAAGTTCGACAAGCAAACCATCTATGCCGACAAAATGATGTTCCCCGAAGGGACCATGTGGCTGAAAGGCTCGCTCTACGTCAGCGCGCCTCCCAGCATCTGGAAACTCACCGACACCAACAACGACGGCATCGCCGACCAGCGCAGCGAGTGGTTTCAGGGTAAAACCCTCACCGGTTGCGGCAACGATTTGCACGGCCCCTATCTCGGCCCCGACGGCTGGATTTACTGGTGCAAAGGCGCATTCGCCGAACAGACCTACACCCTTCCCGGCGATCGCCAATTCAAAACCAAGGCCTCTCACATTTTCCGCGCCCGCCCCGACGGCTCACGCATCGAGCCGGTCATGACCGGCGGCATGGACAATCCCGTCGATTGCGTATTCACCTCCACCGGCGAGCGCATCTTCACCACCACCTTCTTCCAGCACCCCGGCGGCGGCCAGCGCGATGGCCTGATCCACGCCATCTACGGCGGCGTCTACGGCAAAGTCCACGCCGTCCTCGACAACCACCCCCGCACCAGCCCCGACGTCATGCCCGTGCTGACCCATCTCGGCCCCGCTGCCCCCTCCGGCCTGCACCGCTACCAATCCGACTCGCTCGGCCCCGAATTCAAAGACAACCTCTTCTCCGCCTGCTTCAACCTTCGCAAAATCGTCCGCCACATCCTCACCCCCGCCGGCGCAACCTTCACGAGCAAGGATGAAGAATTCCTCACCTGTGATAGTCTCGACTTTCATCCCACGGATGTGTTCGAGGATGCCGACGGCAGCCTGATCGTCATCGACACCGGCGGCTGGTACAAACTCTGCTGCCCCACGTCGCAGCTTCACAAACCTGACCTCCTCGGCGCGGTCTATCGCATTCGCAAAACCGATGCGCCAAAAGTGAACGATCCGCGCGGCCTGGCCATCGCCTGGGACAAAATTCCCAACGACGAGCTGGCCAAACTGCTGGATGATCCCCGTCCCGCCGTCCGCCGCCGCGCTATGGAGACGCTCCCCGAAAGCCGCGAAGACGGCCTGAATTCCGCCCGCCGCGTTGCCTACAACTCCGAATCGCGGCGCTCACGAATCAACGCCATCTGGGCCGAATCCCACTGCACCGATGGCAATTCCGTTCGCATGGCGATTCGCGCCCTCAAAGACCCCGACGAAAATGTCCGCCATGCCGCCATCCATTCCATCAGCGTCTGGCGCGACAGCGCCGCCGTACCCGAGCTCATAAAACTTCTCGCCGATCCATCCCTGCAAGTTCGCCGCGCCACCGCCGAAGCCCTCGGCCGACTCGGCGACCCTGCCGCCATCCCGGCAATCCTTGGCGCACTGAAAGAAAAGGAATCCGCCGAACGCGCCCTCGAGCATTCCCTGATCTTCGCCCTCATCGAGCTGGCCAAACCCAAGGAAACTTCCGCCGGCCTCGCCAGCGATAACATCCGCGTCAAAAAAGCCGCCCTGATTGCTCTGGATCAAATGCCCGGCGAGGGGAATCTCAAGCCCGAATCCATCGTCGAAGCCCTCAGCTCCTCCGAGCCGATTCTTCGCGACACCGCCGCCTGGATCGCCGGCCGCCACCCGGAGTGGGGCGCTTCCCTCGCCACCTCATTCGAAAAACAGATGCGCACGCCCCAGGAATCGGCCGACGATCGTGCCCGGCTCCGCGAGCAACTGGCGAAATTGGCCAAATCCCCCGACATCCAAAATCTCCTCGCCTCCCGCGCCCATGATGAATCCGCCACCACCGGCGAGCGCATCCTCGCTCTCGATGCCATGCGCGAATCGGGCCTGAAGGACACTCCCCAACCCTGGCTCGACACTCTCACCTCCATCCTCAAATCCACCGACCCAACTCTCATCCCCGCGGCCGTCTCCACCACCCGCGCCCTGCCAATTAAGAAGGAATCGGCCGCAACTCTCGCCCCCATGCTCGCGGCCGTTGCGGCTCGCGCTGATCTTCCCCGCGGAACCCGCCTCAGCGCTGTCGCCGCCCTTCCCCCCAACTCCACCGAGCTCGCGCCCGATGTCTTCAACTTCCTCCTCTCCCAATTCTCCCCCGCCCAACCCGTCAGCACGCGCCTCCTCGCGGCCGACGCGCTGCTCCGCGCCAAGCTCAACGCCGATCAATTGAAGGAACTTTTCAACCCCATCAAATCCTCCGGTCCCCTCGAACTCGACCGCATCCTGGCCGCCTTCGAGAAATCCACCGACCCCGCCATCGGCTCCGCCCTCCTCGCGGCCCTGAAAGATGCCAAAGCCCTCAAATCCCTCGCCCCCGATTCCATCCGCCGCCATCTGGCCAAATATCCCGATGAAGTGAAAAAACAATCCGAAGAATTGATCGCCACGCTGAATCCCGACTCATCAAAACAAAAAGCCCACCTCGAAGAGCTATTGACCTCGCTGCCCCCCGGCGAAATTCGCCGCGGCCAGCTGCTTTTCACCAGCGAAAAGGCCGCGTGCTACACCTGTCACGCCATCGGCTATCTCGGCGGCGCTGTCGGCCCCGACCTCACCCGCATCGGCACCATCCGCCAGGAGCGCGACCTGCTGGAATCGATCGTCTACCCCAGCGCCAGCTTCACCCAAAGCTACGCCCCCGTCATCGTCGACACCACCGACAACGACCGGCAGGTCGGCATTCTCAAAAAGGACGACCCCGAAGAAATCCTCCTGCTCACCGGCCCCAACGCCGAGCTCCGCATCCCCCGCTCCAAAATAAAAGGAATCCGCCCCAGTCCCCTCTCCCTGATGCCCGAAGGCCTCGAACAGCTCATCACCAAACAAGACCTCGCCGACCTCCTCGCGTTCCTCAAAGCTTGCAAGTGACACATTCTCTCCCGAGCACTCTTGACGAGCAATGTCACCCAATCCTGGACATCCATCTGTGATCTCCATCGGCGCGATATTCGGTGGTCCAGAGTTTTATGAGTGTGCAACGACACAAATAATCAGCCACGTGAGTCTCGCGTTTCTTTCCAAGAGGGGTCAGGAGTTGGCCACTCGCTCCGGGCAGATTGGGATCACGCTGTTAGTCCCCGGCTCGCTCTCACCCTCTACCGAATCAGGTGTGCATATCGGGCGAATTTCGAGACGGAACCGAAAACTGAACGTGCGCGCTTACGTGCCTAAGGCATACAGATGGGTCCGTAAACCGCTACGCGTTGGAGTGCCTGATCCGAATCTTCCCACTGCTTCGCAATCCGCTGAACTACGGGCTTTCATTTTTGATGTAATTCGAGAATCGATCTCCACAGCCGCCATTCGCTTTGCCAGAGCGAAGATTAAGTTTGCCCATGACGAGATTGAGCACTTTGTCGCAGATGTGCAGCGCGAGCTTGCGACTACCGTGCAAAACCCTCTGTAGGGTCACTGCCCACTTCCCGGTGGGTCGGACACTCCTGCCCGACACGGTTTACTCGCCGCGGCGAGCACCGATGTACTCATCGGTGCGCCCCTTTCGTCATTCGTCCTTCGTCGTTCCGCCGCGAACAGCGGCGTCACAACCCCCACCCGCGCCTGAACTCCGGCTTCATCAGCGCATTCGCATCGTCATTCTTCCGAAACGGCCCCCCATCCCACCTCAGCTCCTGCCCCAGCAGTCTCGTCGCGATCACCCCCAGCAGCGCGATTTCCGTCAGCGGCCCGCCGTACATGAAATTCGATCCCGTCTTCTTCCCCTCGCGAATGGCCGAGATCCAATCCTGCTGGTGACTCTTCACCCTCGGCAACCGCTTCGGAGGCTGCTTGTAAGCGGTCATCTTCCACTCCGGAAATATCCGCACGCCGCTTGCACCGTGCGATCCATACATGATCCCGCCCTTGGTTCCCAAAACGATCGCTCCCGCCTCCGGCAATTTTCGGTCCGCCTCCAGTTCCGCCGGCCGCGGCAGCGATTCCACCCCATCGTGCCACACCAGCTTCAGCGGCCCGCGCGTGCCTCGCTGCGAAAACTGATAGGTGATCACCGAGCCCTTGGGAAACGTCTCCCCATGTTTCTTCGGATCATACTCTTTCGCCTCCGCCTTGATGGTTGTTGGCGCACCCAAATCCAGCGCCCAGAACACCGGATCGAGCACGTGACACGTCCAATCGCCAATCGTCCCGGTCCCAAACGGCATCCATCCCCGCCAGTTGCCCGG
>DASYUA010000144.1:0-14657 GCA_036001665.1 Tepidisphaeraceae bacterium | reverse complement strand
CCCAGCAGCACCAGTCCCATCATCACAACTCTCATCCACCCCTTTTTTGCGTCTCTAAACGACCTGCCCCCGGCCGTGTCGTGCTCCACAACCCTCGCAGCGCGCGGACCTATCAATTGAACCTGCTCCACATAACCCTTTTCGGCTAATCCCACCCCTGGCTCGATAAAAATCGCCCTGCCAAAACTAGCGGCGCCTGTCATGTCAGTTCTTATGCCGTCGCCATCTCCTTAACCTCGATATCTATGCTCGCCACCGCCTTCTTTCGGCTTCCCTTGTCACTTTGTGAAGGATTCATACAATCCTTCGTTCCCTGCCGGGGCGAGTCCCCCGGAGGCGCCCATTGTCTGCGGCCACGCGTCGGCCGCGCTATCTCGAGGACCCGTACATGCCCGCTACCGGAAAAATCACCCAGGTCATCGGCTCAACCTTCGATGCCCAATTCCCCGAAGAACAACTCCCCGCCATCTACAACGCCGTGCAAATCGAAAACCAGGTCGATGGCATGACCATCCGCCTGACCGGTGAAGTCCAGCAACACCTCGGCGGCGGCCGAGTCCGCGCTGTCGCCCTCGGCTCCACCGACGGCCTGCGCCGCGGCATGGATGTCCTGGACACCGGCGCGCCCGTCTCCGTCCCCGTCGGCAAGGAAACCCTCGGCCGCGTCTTCAATCTCCTCGGCGAACCCATCGACAATCGTGGCCCGGTGCAGGTGAAGGAGCGCCGCCCCATTCATCGCGAGCCGCCCGAATTCGTCAACCTCACCCCCAAGGCCGAAGTCTTCGAAACCGGCATCAAAGTCATCGACCTGCTTACCCCCTTCCTCCGCGGCGGCAAGGCCGGCCTCTTCGGCGGCGCGGGCCTGGGCAAAACCGTCGTCATCCAGGAACTCATCGCCCGAATCGCCCAGCAGCACGGCGGCTATTCCGTCTTCGCCGGCGTCGGCGAACGAACCCGCGAAGGCACCGACCTCTGGCTGGAAATGCAGGAAGCCGAAATCGGTAAAACCGGCAAGCACGTCATCGATCAGACCGTCATGGTTTTCGGCCAGATGAACGAACCCCCCGGCGCGCGTCTCCGCGTCGCACTCAGCGCCCTGACCATGGCCGAATATTTCCGCGATGAAACCGGCGCTGACACCCTCCTCTTCATCGACAACATCTTCCGCTTCACCCAGGCCGGCTCCGAAGTCTCCGCACTCCTCGGCCGAATGCCCAGCGCCGTCGGCTATCAGCCCACGCTCGCCACCGAAATGGGCGAGCTCCAGGAACGAATCACCTCCACCAACAAAGGCGCAATCACCTCCGTGCAGGCCGTGTACGTCCCCGCCGACGACCCGACCGATCCCGCCCCCGCCAACGCCTTCGCCCACCTCGACGCCTTCATCTATCTCGAACGCAACATCGCCGCCAAGGGCATTTATCCGGCCGTCGATCCCCTGGCCTCCGCCAGCCGCGCCCTCTCGGCCGATATCGTCGGCGAAGAACACAGCCGCATCGCCCGCAAGGTGCAGTCCATGCTCCAGCGCTACCGCGACCTCCAAGACATCATCGCCATTCTCGGCATCGACGAATTGAGCGAAGAAGACAAGCTCATCGTCTCCCGCGCCCGCAAGATCGAGCGCTTCTTCAGCCAGCCCTTCTACGTCGCCCAGCAATTCACCGGCAAGGAAGGCAAATACGTCAAGATCGCCGACACCCTCCGCAGCTTCAACGACATCGTCGAAGGCAAGGCCGACGACCTCCCCGAACAGAGCTTCCTCTACGTCGGCAGCATTGACGAAGTCCGCGAAAAGGCCAAGGAAATGGCTAAATAACTGGCCGTTTAACCCCTCATCTCCAATGCCGGCGCGGAAATGTCGTGGCGCCGCGATCATTGCGCTAGGTTGGCAGCATTACCGGGGTGCGGCAAAAGGCACAGGATTCACCCAAGTAGCCAACGGTCCCTTAGGCGATTCATTCTGCAATTCGTCGCGTTTTTTGCTGTCTATTCGCGCGGCGATTCTTATAGTTTCTGCAACAGCCGGCTCCTCGTCCGTCTGTTTCGGGCGTAATCATTTCGGCATTCAAGTCTCAGGAATCCGTAGGTACGGATGCCCACGCGCTCCTGACAGGGAGAATCGCATGTCGGGTGGATCCGCTACGCGGCCAGATCGCCATCTGCCTATCGAGCGCCTCGAACCGCGGGTGTTGCTTGCTTTCGTCCCGGATCTGGAAGTGGCCGGCGTGACCGGCACGCTGCCGAGCTACAACCTCGGCGGCTTGATCCAGGCAACAGCAAAGATTGCCAACACAGGCGACCTGTTTTCCAAGACCGGACCGTTCACGCTGAAGTATTACCTGGGCAAATCCGGCAACAATACCTATCGCTTCATCGAGGACGGAAGGGTATTAGACGTGCCGGGGCGCAGTTCCAGGTCCGACAGCATCAATTTGCCCGGGTACAGGATCCCAACCAACATTTCGGGGGGCACGTATTTCATCACCGTTGTGCTCGACACCGGAAAGGATGTCGCTGAAAAGAACGAATCCAACAATGTCGGCTTCTCGCCGAAGTTTGAGATTCGCCAGGCCGATCTGGTGGTTTCTTCCGTCACGGGCGTCGACCCGGACGGCTATGGCGTCGGCCAGTTGCTCAACGCCAAGGCGACTATTCTCAACCAGGGGAATGGATCAACGCTCAACTCGTTCAACATCCGCTATTACCTGGGCACCGCCGACGGGTCGAGCAAAACGCTCTATACGATCGAAGACGGCAGTGTGCCCCTTTTGAATGCCGGGATATCCAAGACCGACATCATCAATTTCCCCGGATGGACAATTCCCCAGTCGGTTCCGGACGGGGACTATCGCGTCTGGGTGCAGGCCGATTCGGGGCTTGAAATTTCAGAGAGCAATGAGGAGAACAATTTCGGAAAGTCCGATTCCTTTCCCATCTCCCGCGCCCCCGATCTCGACGTCACTTCCGTCACCCTCGCCGATACCACATACGACTATGGTGACCTCCTCAAAGCCACTGTAAAGATTTCGAACATCAGCGCCGCCTCGACAAGGGGCTCGTTCAGCCTCTCCTATTACCTCGGCGCGGCGGACGGCTCGACAAGGGAGCTTTATTTCATCGAGAACGGCAGCGTGCTCAATTTGAAGGGCGGTGACTCAACCACCGATGTGATCAATGGGCTCGGCTGGCCAATTACTCGCAACGTGCAGCCGGGAACTTACCGGGTCTGGGTGCACGTCGATTCGAACTTCGACGTCCCCGAAACCGACGAATCCAACAACTGGGGCAGCTCGCCCCCGCTCTATCTCCAGGGTGCACGATGGGAAACCAAGGCCGGCCGCGTCCTTGAAAATTCGATCACCGAAGCCACGCCGATATTTCTGTCGCTGACTGCCAACGGCGTCAGTCACTCGACGGTGTTCAAGGCTGACATTTACGAGGACGATGTATTGGGCACTATCCATGATCCGCTGGGCAATGAGCTGGTGAAGGCGAATGTGCCGCTGTACTGGGACAGCGGCTCGACCTGGCGGGCGCGCTGGGTGCCATATCGCGTCAACGACGAGGCCCTCTCGGGTGACGATGATCCAGAGTACTTCTTCCGCGTGACCAATCCTCCCGCGGGGCTGCTTTTCAAGGCTTCGAGCGACCTGGCCGTCACGCCACATGACGGCAATTTCGGCGTGGAGCTCAGCCACCACACGGTTGGCAGCGGCGTGCCCATGGTGCTGGTGCACGGCAACAATTCCGATACGTCTTATGACCTGTATCGCTGGAAGTGGTTTGCCCAGTACATCGAAGCCCATCCGGCCCGCTTTGCCGAGTTCGATGTCTATTTGTGGAAGCACGACACGTCGAAGGCGATTGGGTTCAACGGCGCCGCCGGCAGCCAGGCCGCCGGGCTGGCTGATTACATTTATGACACGCTTAAGATGGGCAAGCCAGGAAGATATGAGCATGCCAAGGTGGCACTGGTGGCGCACAGCCAGGGCGGGCTCGTGTCCCGGTCGTTCATGAACTTTTTCGATCCCGACAAGGGGCGGCTGCAAGGCGAAGACATCTCCGGCCTGATTACCATCGATACGCCGCACCATGGCAGTCCATACGCGATCCAGGATTGGGTTGCAGCCCTGTGGGCACATCAATTCGGCACCCTCGCGCCGGCCGAGGCGGGGTTCAACAAACTGAAAGAAAAGACGCTGGAGACCGACAGCGGCTCGCTCAATCTCGCGTGGGACAACATGGACGGCGTGATTGACAGGTCGTGGCTCACTAGCTTCCCTGAGAAGACCTATTACCTGACGCCGCGCGACACAAACATCATCAGTGACCATTTAGACCCGACCCTGGTTTTCACGGACAAACTGAAGAACGATTTCGGCACGCTTCGGGCGCTCAACCTGGCCGAGGTGTTCTACGACAAGCTGGTGGCCATTGGCGCGTATGACAGTTCGTTGGCGGACAATAAATTTCTGATTGATTACGACTCGGAACTCTCCGACCACGAAAAGCTCGGCGCGGCCACGGTGCTTTTGTCGAAAATGTCCCAGGCACTTGAGGGGAATACGAATCCCTCCAACTATTTCGCCAACGACGGCCTCGTTCCGTTGCAAAGCTCGCTTTTGCTCGACATGACGGATTTGGGGGTCAACATCGCATCGATTGATCTCCTTCAGAACGTCACCCTGAACATGCCCCAGATTCAGTCGCTGACCCACGAAGATGTGACCACCTATATCTATTCAGACCGCGACGGCATCAGCGATCATCAGGACATTCTTGACACCACCAACGCCAGCTACTGGAAGACGATCACGGACGAGCTGCGGAATCTCCTGGAAACGAAGCGGCCGACGGCGAAGGTGCTGGCTCCGGCTTCGGGCGAATTCCTCGTCACGCAATTGAACGACCGCGGATACCTGGACGTGACCTTTGCAGACTCCGGTGGCAGCGGGCTGGATCCCCGATCGATCAAGGACCCAGGCGCCGAGTTTACGCTTTCGGGAGCGGCGGCGGCCGGCGTTGTCATTGACGGCGCCGCCACGCGCATCAAGAGCACTTACCGATACCGATTCACCGGCTCGTTTGCATCCGGGCCGGTGACTGTGAATTCCGCATCTGGAACGTTCGCCGATGATGCCGGCAACACGAACGCCGCGGCGACACAGTCGTTCACCGTCCGGCCCGCCAGTCCGGTTGTGCTGATCGACGATCCGAAACATCCGGGGAAAAAGATCCTGATTTTCCACGGCACATCCCGCGGCGATGAAGTGACTTTCAAGAGCGTCCGTGGCCACAAGATCGAAGTGCGGCCCAACGGAAAGAAGGTGGGCCTATTCTCCGACATCAGCCAGATTCGCGTCTTTGGCGAGAACGGCAACGATCGAATCTTTGCCCAATCGGTGCGCGTGCCGGTGCTGCTGTTCGGTGGCGCAGGGAACGACCATCTGACCGGGGGCGAGGGCGACGACATCCTTAGCGGAGGTAAAGGCGACGATCAGTTGTTCGGATGGAAAGGCAACGACATCCTGATCGGCGGCATCGGCAAGGACAAACTAGACGGCGATTCTGGCTGTAACGTGCTCATTGGCGGCGCGATGGCCATTGAGAACGACGCCGATGCGCTCCTGGCGTTCCAGGATCGGCGGGGAGGCTGTGGCTGACATCGGGCGACAACCGCGGCCGCGATTGTATCATTCGCTTTAAGGAGCATCCCAGAGGCGAGCGACATCCATCCGCCGGCAGCCAAGGCGCGCAAAAATGGGTTTTCGCCATCGGATGGCGCGGATCCGGGCCGACTGTGTCACAACCGGTTCTCAGCGCGTGGGGTCAGGTCTTTGGCAATGCACGCGCCGCTGCGGGTTTATCTGCGTCTGCATCTTTTGAGTTTTCGGGAATAGGTATGTTCAATACCCCTTGTCCGGTGGGCACGAGTTGCACCTACCGCCAATCGGTAAACATCACATTCACTTCTGCTTTTGGCTGGACCTTCCGACTGCCCCGGCGATCATTGACCGCTCCACTGGCCAACCTGTTTCCGATCCGTCTCTGTTTTGGTTCTATTCGGCTGACCGCAAGAGCATGAACGTTAGCATTTTTACTCTGAACACGAAATCGTTCCCCGATGGCGAGTATTAACTGACGCTGAACCGTATGGCTTTTGGCGATTCCGCTGGCAACCCGATGCCGTCTGATTTTCATTTCACGTTTTTCGCCCTTTCCGGTGACCTGAATCGTGACCGCACCGTCTCCATCTCCGACTTCATCGACCTCTCCGCCAACTTCAACAAACCCCTCACGCTACCCGCAATCCCCGCTCCCCAGCCCGCCGCGGCCGAAGAATTAACATCCTCCCCCGCGTCCCCCTCCACCGACGTCCTTAAAAAGACATCCGCCCCTCTATTCCCCCGCCGCCCCAGACATCACCACAGACTCCGCCATCGCTGAACGTCCATTCCATTGGCCCCTATCTGTCCTTCCTCCCTACCATCACCGCCCGCCCCATTTCCGCCTCTGAACCCCTCCGCCCTCTTTAGGGCAATCGACACCCTCCGTCCACCTGCTACTCTGATCCCCAGCATGGCAGGCGATCACTTCGTCCCCTAACCATGCGGCCATTCAATCAGAGGGAAGAAACATGCGACACCGCAAATCAAAAAAATCCAAATCCACCCCCTCCCTCATCGAATCCCTCGAATCCCGCCTCCTCCTCGCCAACATCCACATCACCGACGCCTACCTCGTCGATGCCGGCGGCAACAAGCTCGCCACCGTCGCCGTCGGCAACCAGCCCTTCATCCAGATTGAATTCACCACCACCGGCCTCTCCGCCGCCGCACATTACGACGTCACCACCGCAACCTCCGGCCGAACCTTCACCAGCACCATCAACTGGGGCGCGGGCGGCGCTGGCACCGGCTTCTGGATCTTCCGTAGCCCCCAATATCTCGTCAGACCCGGCCTCCAGTCCGTCTCCGTCACCCTCGATTCCGGCGGCGATGTCGCCGAAACCGACGAATCCGACAACTCCCACTTCAACCTTTATTCCGGCGTCACCTTCGCCCCCGGTTTCAATAAAATGCTCGAAGGCACTGCCAACGTCGACTGGTCCATCGGCAACTACAACGACACCGACGCCAACTATCCCGACGATGGCGGCTTCGGCGGCCTCTGCGAGGATTTTAACGGCGGCGACTACTGCTACGACGGCCACAACGGCTGGGATATCGGCGTTGCCAACTGGCGCGCGGGCTATCAGGGCTGGGACATCTTCGCCGCCGCCGCCGGCACCGTTCAAATTGCCGACGATGGCAACGATGACCACAACACCGAGGCCCTCGGCCAGCCCTCCAACTACGTCCAGATCGATCACGGCGGCGGCTGGGTCACTCAGTATCACCACATGGCCCGCAACACCATCACCGTCATCCCCGGCCAGGTCATCACTCAGGCCCAAATTAACGCCGGTTTCAAAATCGGCGAGATGGGCTCCTCCGGCAATTCCACCGGCCTCCATCTCCACTTTGGCGTCTACTACAACGGCCAACTCGTCGAGCCCATGACCGACAAGACCAACTATCTGAATTTCTCCCTCGCCTATTCCGCCGATGCTCCCACGGTCCTTGGCGTTGGCATCACCAGCTACGATCCGGTGAACGAACAAGTTGAAGGGCCCAGCGACGCCAGCACATTCCTCACCAACACCGCCGGCCAGACCGTGTGGACCTGGGGCACCCTGGCCGGTATCGACCCCACCGACCAGGTGAAGCAAATCTGGTATCGCCCCGACAACACCATCGGCTACGCCCCCGCCGCTGCAACGGGCATCAGCCACGGCGGCAACTATCGCTGGAATTTCGGGCTCCCCTCCAACGCCATGGCCGGCGCCTGGCACGTAGATTGGTTGATCAACAACGTGGTTAAGCGCACCGCCTACTTTGATGTCCAGGCAACCGGCGACGCGCAGGCCCGCATGTATCGCGGCTCCACCTACATCGTCGATGGCCGCCGCAGCCCTCTCGACTTCGGCACCCTCATCAACAGCCAGGCCACCGCCCCCTCCATGACCTTCACCGTCTTCAACAGCGGCCAGATTCCCCTGACCACCTCCGGCCTCTCCATCCCCGCCGGTTTCTTCCTTCAAGGCGGCTCCTCACTCGCCGCCAGCATCCCCGCCGGCGGCTCGGATTCATTCACCGTCTTCGCAGATGTCTTCGCGGCCGGTCACCACGAAGGGTATATCTCCTTCCTCACCAACGATCCCAGCCCCGGCGAACTGGTCCAATCTTTCAAGATCGAAGATGACGTCCTCAGCGCCTCCGCCGCCATCGCTGAATTCGTCAGCGACGCCAACGATAACATCTACATCCGCCGCCAGCTCGCAACCTCCAACGCTGAAATTTACCTCAACAGCGACACACCCACCTGGATCATCCCCATCACCCAGATGGCCAACCTTTCCATCAACACACTCGGCGGTGATGACAGCCTGATCGTCGATTTCGACCAGGGCTCCCCCCTCAACCTCACAGGCATGGACTACAACGGCTCCAGTGGAACCGACTGGTTCACCATCTGGGGCTCCGACAACGCCGACGCTATCCTCATCGGCAACCACCAGGGCTGGCTCGGGCTCTCTCACGTGGATCTAACCAGCGTTGAGAACATCCGCGCTGAAGGCCGCGACAACGACGACACCATCACCATCGGCGGCGCTGGCGCGCTCGATCTCGATCTGGCCGGCACCAACATCACCGTCACCGGCGGCAACGGCAGCGATGATCTGGTGCTGAATGATCAGGATGATTCCGGCAACGAAACCTACACGCTCACATCGACCACGTTCGACAAGACCAACTTCACTCTTCTCACCTATTCCACTTTTGAGAGCCTGACCCTCAACGCCAACGACGACGACGACATCATCAGCATCGAATCATCACTCCAGGCCACCCCCATCACCGTCAACGGCGACGACGGCGATGATTGGCTCTACATCACTCCCACCAGCGCCAAGCTCGAAGACGCCAAGAGCTCAATCACGTTCAATGGCGGTGTCGGAAACGATACTCTGGTTCTCAGCGACGAAAATCACGCCGCCGTCGAAACCTTCAGCGTCAATTCCGCCGCCATTACCTCCACCCGCACCGGCCTCACACCGTCCAGCTTCGGCGTCAGCTATGCAACCATCGAAGATGCAATCATTCACGCCGGCGTCGGTGGCAGCACCTTCAACATCCATGGCACCAACGCCGCCACGCCCCTCACCATCAACGCCGGCGGCGGCGCGGACACCTTCAACGTCACCCCCGTCAGCCATAACCTCAACGCCATCGACGGCGAACTTCATCTCAACGGCGAGGCGGGAACCGATTTCCTCACCATCGATGATTCCGGCTTCGGTGTCCCGGGTTTCACCATCAACACCTTCACCGACCTCTCCTTCGCCACCTCCCACGCTCCCCAGATTTTTTATCCCAACATCGAGCACGTCATCTACGACAACGGCGATGACGGCAGCCTGACCACCATCAGGAGCTTCCCGGCCACCCTCCTCAGCCTCGTCTACAACGGCAACGGCGGCAGCGACTCCATCCTCGTCGGCGAAGCCGCCACCGGCCTCGCCCCCCTCGGCCAGACCGCCCTCGCCATCGACGGCGGCGCGGGCGCCGACTCGATGACGATTCACGATGAGGCCAATGCCGCCAACGATGTCTACACCCTCACCTCGACAACCTTCGACAAGACCAACTTCAACACCCTCAACTACACCACACTTGAAAACCTGACTCTCTTCGCTGGCACCGGCAATAACGGCATCGGCCTCCAGTCCGCTACCATTCCGATGTCCATCCACGGCAACGACGGCCAGGATTCGATCACCCTCGCCGCCGGCAACCTCTCCAACATCGTCTCTCCCATCACGTTCTCCGGCGACGCCGGCACCGACAACATCACCCTCCGCGACGCCACCTACGCCTTCGGCAGCACCACCACCATCACCCCCACCACCGTCAACCGCGCCTTCTTCGGCGGCCTCACCTACTCCACATCCGAGCGCCTGACCCTCGACTCCCAGGATGTCGCCAGCTTTATCAACGTCAACGGCACCGCTCCCAACATGAGCGTCACCATCAACCCCAACGACGGCACCGACAATATCAGCGTCAACGAAACCGACCCCACCACCCCAGTCACCATCAGCCCCAGCACCGGCGATGACACCGTCAACGTCAACACCGATGCAACCGGCTCCGCCGCCGCTCTTTTCACCTCCACCATTCTTCTGGGCACGCTCAACATCGGTTCCGGCGGCCGCGCTGACATCGCCTCCGGCGGTTCGGACAAACTCCTTCGCACCAACAATCTCTCCCTCACCGGCGCCGGCGTATTGAACATCGCCGACCACGCTGCCATCATCCAGGCCACCGCCGCCACCCGCCTCGCCGTCCTCGCCGCCGTTCAGAACTACATCAAATCCGCCCACGATTCCTCCCCCAGCGCCTGGCTCGGCCCCGGCCTCACCTCCGCCGCCGCCGCCGCCAGCCCCGCCTCCCGCGCGGTCGGCTACATGCTCAACGGAACTCTCGGCACCACCTACGCCACTTTCGACGGCCAGCCCGCCGATCTCAATTCCATCCTCATCCGCTATACCGTCCTGGGCGACCTCAACCTCGACAAGACCGTCACCATCTCCGACTTCATCGACCTCTCCGCCAATTTCAATCTCGCCGGCGGCTGGCGCGAGGGTGATCTCAACTTCGACAAGCAGATCACCATCAGCGATTTCATCGATCTCTCATCTAACTTCAATCAGACCCTCAGCGGCGAAGCGATTCCCATCCCCGCCCAGCCCATGGCCGCCGCTTCCGTGGAATTAACGTCCTCTAATGATGTGCTGGATATTTCGATAACGACGCAGAAGAAAAACTCAGCCGGCGCAAGGCGCGTCATCCGCCATCGCCACCATCACCGCCGGCATTCATGACGATTGGCTTCGTTCGGGGCGGGAAAATGGGCCGCCGTGGCCGGGCCGCGATCTTGACGAACTCTGGAAGGGGATTCGTCGGACCGGCCCCGGCCATGCGGTTTCTTGCCAATCCGCTTTTAGTTGCATCTTCTCCCAATACCCAATCCTCCTCCCTTTACTGCAATACCCCACGAAATCAGCCCTCTCCTTCCCGCGATCTCCAAATCGATCAGAAATTCCGGCATTTTCCCCCAATTGTCGCCCGCATGGCTGTTGCAATCGCGCTTTTTCGTGGCATAGTAAATCTTCGGCGTCGATGTGGGATGCGACGCGGGCTAAGTGTGGTCGGGGCAAGACCCGCTTACCAAATCCTGATCGGGCAATTCTGATATGGCGTTCTCGTTTGGTGCTTCGTCCTTACATGGGAAGGTGTCTATGCGCGTACCCTCTTCTTTTGGCCGCCCCGCGGCCAAGGCTGCTCTTCGTTCACAAATTCGCTTCAACAAGGCTTTTATACCGGTCCTCGAACCCCTGGAACGCCGCGCCCTTCTCAGCGCCGGCGGCCATCTGGGCACGGTTTTCACCGACTTTGACGACCAATTAGACAAGGGCGGCTTCGTCGTTCAATCCGAAAACGAGACCCTGATTCAAGTGGGGACTACTATCTCACCCGCCTGCGGCGACAAACCCGGGTTCGCGCTGGCGCAGTTCGACGCCGAGGGAATACTGGACCCGAATTTCGATTCAGATGGCCTGGCTACGGTTTGCCTCCCCGACGATCCGGCATTTGATGATTATGCGATCTGGGAGGTCAACGCCGTCGCATTGGACAGCATGGGGCGGATCATCATCGTCGGAACCGCAAACAACGAACCCGCAGGTGACCTTGATTACCTCGTCGCCAGGTTCAATTCTGATGGGACCCTCGATGACACCTTCGGGACCTTGGGTGTCGTCATTACCGATCAGACCCCCCCACTGTCTCCACGGCACATAACAACGAAGGGCGTGCGGTCGCGATGGATGGTAACAAGATCGTCGTCGCCGGCAGCATCACCACCAACAACGCGGAAATCTTCGGCGTCGTGCGATATGACGAGGACGGCACCATCGACCCCAGCTTCAACGGTGGACAGATCGCCGCGAATGCCTTTGTGACGAGTTTCGATAATATCAATGACTTCGATATTACCAGCACTGATCAAGTGCGTGCAGTGGCCATCGATGCCGATGGGAAAATTGTTTTGGCCGGCTCAACGTTTGATGTTCCCAATCTTGATTTTACCCCCGCGTTCGCGCTTCAGCGCTATAACAGCGATGGCTCGCTCGATGATGGCTTTGGAACCAACGGATCTGTCGAAACCATCCTAAACCCGGACGTCCAAGTCGATGTCGCATACGCCGTCACCGTGGACAGCGCGGGCAGAATCATCGCCGGTGGCACATCAGCTTTTACATCCGAAACTGAGATCAGGATCGATTTGGCGCTGGTGCGCTATCTCGGCAATGGAGACCTGGATACCGACTTCGGGAATGATGGCATCGTCACCACTTCCGTCGGAAATGGGATGATCGGAACCGTTAATGCCCTGGCCATTCAGACGGACGGAAAGATTCTCATCGGAGGCACCAGGTATGATGCTATGACGACTACCAGCCTCCTCGTAGGCCGCTATGAGACCAATGGATCGCTTGATGCAGATTTTGGAATCGTTATTGGCTACACGTTCGAGGGATTCCCTGACTCCAACCGCACTTCGATGGCCGTGTTGACGAATGAGACCATGAGCATTAACGAAGTCGTGCTGGGCAACTGGGTCCCGGGCGATGGCAACGGCGACTTTGTCCTCTCCCGTTTTAACCTGAGCGGCGACAACACCCCCCCCACCGTTGCCCCCATCAGTGGCCCAACCGCCGGCGTCCGCGCCTTCTCCCAGACGTTCTCCTCCAGCTTCACCGATCCCGACTCAGGTGACACCTGGACCGTCACCTGGGACTTTGGCGACCCCACCGGCCAGGACAATGTTATCGTCAACAACCCCAGCTCACCCGGAGCGCTGTCGGCCAGCCATACCTATCTCGCCAGCGGCGCCTACACCGTGACCCTCAACATTGACGATGGCGTAAACCCGCCTGTCGAAGCTGAGTCCTTGACTATCACCATCTCCGATACCGGCATTGTCGGCGACTCCCTCCAGGTCGGCGGCACCGACGGCAACGACACCATCACCGTCAGCCCCGGCAGCGGCGGCGCCACAGATGTCAGCCTCAATGGCGACCAGACCTCATGGAGCGGTTTCACACAGATCGTCATCATGGCCGGCGACGGCAACGACACCGTCAGGGTCAACCCCAACGTCAATCAGTCCGTCGCCATCTTCGGCGGCGCGGGCGATGACTCCCTCAAGGGCGGCTCCGGCGATGACATCCTCATCGGCGGCGACGGCGATGACCTGCTGCACGGCCAGGCTGGCCGCGATCTGCTGATCGGCGGAGATGGCCAGGACCGCATAGTCGGCCAAACCGATTCCGACATTCTCGTCGCCGGCTTGTCCAACTATGACTCCGACCTCGGTGCTCTCAACCTTGTCCTTTCCGAATGGACCTCCTCGCGCAGCTACGGCCAGCGCTCCGCCAACATCATCGGCCACGACATCACCATCGGCGCCTTCAGCGGCCCCCGCAACAACGGCAGCATCTTCCTCACTCCCGACGGGCCAAGTGCCACCGTCTTCGATGATGCCGACGTCGATGTCCTCACCGGCAGCGCTGGCGAGGACCTCTTCCTCTTCAACGCCGACAACCCCGTCCAGGACACCATCACCGACCTCTCCGCCGGCGAATTCGCCGCCGACCTCGAGTTCCTCTTTACCCCCTGATCTCACGTCCATCTAACAAAAAACCCCGGCCCAAAAGCCGGGGTTTTTTTATGGATCGACCTCCACGACCACCGTAGGGGCGGCTTCAGCCGCCGCCGCTTCGCACGCTCCGTAACTGTTTACCGTCCCATGCGTCGGCCGGTTGTAGTGCAGGCTTTTAGCCGGCTGTTTTTGTAGTGCGGGCTTTCAGCCTGCTTCTGCCGGTGGGGCGGACATTCTTGTCCGCCACGCACCGATGTACGCATCGGTGCGTGTCCCTCGTCTCCAGGCCTATCGGCCGGTAACGGTAAACAATTACCACGCTCCGCTACAGCGCCCCTCGCCCTTCCATCACCCAAACATCAATATCAACAACGTCGTCGCCACAAAATTATTCAACGCATGCCCCACCATCGGCGCAATGATCGACCCGCGCCACTCCCGCAGCCCCGCCAGGATCAGCGCGATCGTCATCAGCATCGGAATCCCCAGATAACCCTGCGGATGAATCGCCGCAAAAATAAAACTCACGATCAACCCCGACACAATCCATCGGTGCCGCCGCCTCAAGTGATGAAAAAGCGCCCCCCGAAACAAGATCTCCTCCGTGATCGGCGCCCACACCGATGCCAGCAGATACAGCTTCACAACGCTCCAAAAATCCGTGCTGATTTCGTTCACCAGCGGATGGCTCGGCACTTTCCCGCCAAATTTCGTCAATATCAAAGTGACAATCATCGCCACCCCCATCAGCGGCAGCCCCGCCACGTACCCCGCCAGCCCACTCACCACCTCCCTCGCAATTCCCCTCCCGCGATGCAGCCCCAACC
>DASYUA010000143.1:0-69250 GCA_036001665.1 Tepidisphaeraceae bacterium | reverse complement strand
AGAATCAACACCGGCCGGCGCCCAAACGGCGGCGCGAGCTGTGCCCAGACGATGCTGCCCTGCTGGATTCTGGGCACGATTTCCTAGGCCTCCCAATCGGAGAAATCTTCCGGGGGCAGCACGGCGGCCGCGGCGGCCACGGAACCAGCCACCAGGGCGTCGTCCGTGGCGGCAGGAAGATCTGTATCGGGAATTATTTCGATGACGTTGCGCTTGCGGCTGGGGACCCGCAGGATGACGGCACTGGTGGCCCGGCTGCCGGCGTTGCGAAGCGCGGCCAGGAGCGCGGGCACGCCATTCTGAGAGGTGAGATCGATGCCGCAGGAGACTCCCTCGCGTCCATTCACGCGCATGGCGTCGCCGCGGACATAATCGCGGGCCGCGCGGGCCTCATAATCGGGAGGGGCGGCCTCGGTAACGCGGAGTCGATCAGGCTGGTGATAGGAGACTGTGATGGTGACGGTCGAGCGGGCGGCGGTGGTGGACTTTCCGAGCAATTGTTGAAGGAGTTGGAGCGCGGGCTTCTGTAAGGTGAGTTGGTAGAACGGAGTGCGACCGAAGGTCCCGCCAACGCCGAGCACGTAGCCCAAGGTTTTCCGATCAGATTTGGTAGGAATCATACGATCGCTCCTTGCCATTAAGCTTAGTAATCAAATAGACTTACGTCAAGTGTTTTTAGCAAGTGTTTATAAAAACACTATATTCCATCCGCCGCATCTGAAGCGTAATCGTTGATCTAGAAAAGCTTTATGGCTGGCAGATCGGAGCGGCCCATCAGGAACTGATCCACGCCTCGTGCCGCCTGGCGGCCTTCGCTGATGGCCCAGACTACGAGGGATTGGCCGCGGCGCATGTCGCCGGCGGCGAAGATGCCGGGGGTGGCGGTCATGTAATTTTGATCGACCTTGACGTTGCCGCGGCCGTCTTTTTCGAGGGCGAGCTGGTCGATGGGGCCGGGATGCTCGGGGTGGACGAAGCCCAGGGCGAGGAGGCAGAGGTCGCAGTTCATTTCGAATTCGCTGCCGGGGATTTCCTTCATGCTCATGCGGCCGTCGGCGCCCTTGGCCCATTCCAGGCGGATGCCGATGAGTTTTTTGACGATGCCGTTTTCGCCCTGGAAGGATTTGGTGTTGATGGAATAGTCGCGGATGCGGGCGGGGCGGGATTTGTCCTGGCCCTTTTGCAGGATGGCGCTCTCCTCGTGGGCGGAGCTGGTGCGGAGGATCATCGGCCAATAGGGCCAGGGCATGTCGGGGGTGCGCTCCTTGGGCGGCTCAGGGAGGAGCTCGAACTGGGAGACGGAGGCCGCGCCCTGGCGGTGGGCGGTGCCGAGGCAGTCAGCGCCGGTGTCGCCGCCGCCGAGGATGATGACGTGCTTGCCCTGGGCGGAGATGAACTGCGAATCGGGGATGTTGTCGCCCAGGTTGCGCTTGTTTTGCAGCGGGAGGTAATCCATGGCGAGGTGGATGCCCTTGAGATCGCGGCCGGGGACGGTGAGGTCGCGGGCCTTGGTTGCGCCGCCGCAGAGGACGATGGCATCGAAATCGCGGCGGAGGTCTTCGACCTTGATGTTGAAGCCGACGTTGGCGCTGGTGACGAACTTGATGCCCTCTTCCTCCATGAGGCGGACGCGGCGGAAGACGACTTCTTTTTCGAGCTTGAAGTTGGGGATGCCGTAGGTGAGCAGGCCGCCGACGCGGTCGGAGCGCTCGAAGACGGTGACGTGGTGGCCGGCTTTGTTGAGTTGGGCGGCGGCGGCGAGTCCGGCGGGGCCGGAGCCGACGACGGCGACTTTTTTGCCGGTGCGCGTGGCGGGCGGCTCGGGCTTGACCCAGCCTTCGGCGAAGGCGCGGTCGATGATATTTTGCTCGATGAGCTTGATGGTGACGGGTTTTTCGTTGATGCCCAGGACGCAGGCTTCCTCGCAGGGGGCGGGGCAGACCCGGCCGGTGAATTCGGGGAAGTTGTTGGTTTTGTGGAGCATATCGAGGGCTTCGCGCCAGCGGTTTTTGTAAACCAGGTCGTTCCATTCGGGGATGATGTTGCCCAGGGGGCAGCCGTTGTTGCAGAAGGGGATGCCGCAATCCATGCAGCGTGCGCCCTGGTCCTGCATTTTCTTTTCGTGCTGGCGGCGGTCGCCGAATTCGAGATAGATTTCGTCCCAGTCGAGGATGCGGAGTTTGACGTCGCGCCGCCTGGGCGTTTCGCGGGGGATTTCCTTGAAGCCGGTGGGTTTGCCCATGATGAAAAAAAACGAGTAGCTGTTGCTACCCCTCCTGCATTACTAGATGTTCCTTGGGAGTGAAAGTCAGGATGGCGGTGACCTGCGCCTGCTCGTCGATAGAAAGTTTGGCCCTTAGCTCTTTCCAAAGCCTAAGCTGACGAGATAGCTCATCTTTACCCGAAAAACCTTTCCAGATGACGACGCCGCCGATTTTGGAATCTGATTCGGGCCTGTCGATGGCGATTTCGGCGCTGGGAAACGCCTCTCGCAGAATCGTTCGAACTTTTTTTAGAGTTCTGTCCATTTGCTCAGTCCGATCTTGACTATGGTATTCGCCGCGACGGCGGCCACACGTGCATTTTCCTTCAAGAAATCGCCTCTGATCGTACGATCCAATTCGGCGCGTTTCAGGAAAAGCCGCAAATCATTGTCGGATCGATATCGATGGCTATTCGTCCATCGCACAGCCAACGCAGTAAGGGCAGTGCCGAATTCCGGGAGCTGGTGCGGCGGCAATACTTCGCGGAAGCCACCGCGTGACAGCTGGTGTAGATCGTGGCGCGCATCCATTTCCGAAGATTTTTTTGCCCGATACGCCCGGAATATACACTCAACGGCAACACCGGCGACATATATCGCCAGGCCATAAAGGCCGATCTGGTATAGCCGACCAATTTCCGCCGAACGATCCTGTGCTGCTTGTTTGTATTGCTCCGCGACAATTGGAAGCGAGCGGAGGCGGGCCGTTTTCTTTGCCATTCATGTTTTCCTACGCCCCTGCCGTTTGGCGTTGAGCCAGTTTTTGGGCCTGGGCTTCGATTTCGGCCTGCTTCTCAAGCACCCGGCGGTAGTCGTTGGGCATTACTTTTACGAAGCGCTGAAGCTCATTTTCCCAGTCGGTGAGGATTCCCTTGGCGATTGGGGAGTCGGTGAAGCGGACATGGTTTTCGAGCATTCTTCGGAGGAGCTCGATGTCTTCAGGCTTGTCGGGGGATTCGAGGGAGACCATTTCGGGGTTGCAGAGGTCTTTGAAGGTTCCATCTTCGTTGTAGACATAGGCGATGCCGCCGCTCATTCCGGCGGCGAAGTTGCGGCCGGTGGGGCCGATGACGACGACGCGGCCGCCGGTCATGTATTCGCAGCCGTGATCGCCGACGCCCTCGACGACGGCGTGGACGCCGGAATTGCGGACGCAGAAGCGTTCGCCGACGACGCCGCGGATGTAGATTTCGCCGGAGATTGCGCCGTAGCAGATGACGTTGCCGGCGATGATGTTTTGTTCGGCTTTGAAGCCTTTGGCGAGGGCTTCTTTGGGTGGGAAGACGGCGATGCGGCCGCCGGAGAGGCCTTTGCCGAGGTAGTCGTTGGAATCGCCTTCGAGGACGAGGGTGATGCCTTTGGCGAGGAAAGCCCCGAAGGATTGGCCGGCCGAGCCGGTGAATCTGAAGGAGATGGTATCGTCGGGGAGGCCGGCGTAGCCGTAGCGTTTGGCGAGTTCGCCGGAGAGGGTTGCGCCGACGGTGCGGTTGGTGTTTTGGATGGGGAGGTCGTGGCGGACTTTTTGTTTGGAGTCGAGGGCGGGTTTGGCGAGCTCGATCAATTGGTTGTCGAGGGCCATTTCCAGGCCGTGGTCCTGTTTTTGGATGTTGTGGATGGCGACGTCAGCGGGGACGTTGGGGCGGGAGAGGATGACGGAGAGGTCGAGAGTGCGGGCCTTGGGGTGACTGGAGACATCCATGAATTCGAGCAAGTCGCAACGGCCGACCATTTCGGTGACGCTGCGGAAGCCGAGCTGGGCCATGATTTCGCGGAGTTCTTCGGCGACGAAGAACATGTAGTTGATGACGTGCTCGGGCTTGCCGGTGAATTTTTTGCGGAGGTCGGGGTCCTGGGTGGCGACGCCGACGGGGCAGGTGTTGAGATGGCAGACGCGCATCATGATGCAGCCGGAGGCGATGAGGGGGGCGGTGGAGAAGCCGATTTCTTCAGCGCCGAGGAGCATGGCGATGGCGACGTCGCGGCCGGTTTTGATCTGGCCGTCGGTCTGGAGAACGATGCGGCCGCGGAGGTTGTTCATGACCAGGACCTGCTGGGTTTCGGCCAGGCCGAGTTCCCAGGGGATGCCGGCGTATTTGATGGAGGTGAGTGGAGAAGCGCCGGTGCCGCCGCTATCGCCGGAGATGAGGATGTGGTCGGCCTTGGCCTTGGCGACGCCGGCGGCGACGGTGCCGACGCCGACTTCGCTGACGAGTTTGACGGAGACGCGGGCCTGGGGGTTGGCGTTTTTCAGGTCGTGGATCAGTTGAGCGAGGTCTTCGATGGAATAGATGTCGTGGTGGGGGGGCGGGGAGATGAGACCGACGCCGGGGGTGGAGTGGCGGATTTTGCCGATGTAGGCGTCGACTTTGTGGCCGGGGAGTTGGCCGCCTTCACCGGGTTTTGCGCCCTGGGCCATTTTGATCTGAAGCTCATCGGCGTTGACGAGATATTCGGTGGTGACGCCGAAGCGGGCGCTGGCGACCTGCTTGATGGCGGAGCGACGCCAGTTGCCGTTGGCATCCGGCTTGAATCGCTCGGGGTCTTCGCCGCCTTCGCCGGTGTTGGATTTGCCGCCGATGCGGTTCATGGCGATGGCAAGATTTTCGTGGGCTTCCTTGGAGATGGAACCGAAGGACATTGCGCCGGTGACGAAGCGCTTGACGATTTCCTTGGCGGGCTCGACTTCTTCGATGGGGATGGCGGTGGCCTTTTTGAAATTCAACAGGCCGCGGAGGGTGCAGCGGTTGCGGGCCTCATCGTTGACGAGCTTGGTGAATTCCTTGAAGGTCGCGAAGTTGTTGATGCGGGTGGAATGCTGGAGCTTGGCGACAGTGTCCGGGTTCCACATGTGGTATTCAGCGCCCTTGCGCCACTGGTATTGGCCGCCGAGGTCGAGGGTTTCCTGATCCACTTCGATGGGGGGGAAGCCTTTGCGATGACGGGCGAGGGATTCGGCGGCGATGATGTCGATGCCGACGCCGTTGATGCGGGAAGCGGTGTGGGTGAAATATTTGTCGATGATGGTTTTGCCCAGGCCGATGGCTTCGAAGATTTGCGCGCCGCGGTAGCTCTGCACGGTGGAGATGCCCATCTTGGAGGCGACTTTGATGATGCCTTTGTTGGCGGCCTTGATGTAGTTCTTCCTGGCGTGATCGAGGTCGAGGTCTTTTGGAAGCAAGCCGTCGCGATGAAGGTCGGCGAGGGTTTCGAAGGCGAGATAGGGGTTGATTGCGCCTGCGCCGTAGCCGATGAGCAGGCAGAAGTGGTGGACTTCGCGGGCTTCGCCGGTTTCGACGACCAGGCCGGCCTGGGTGCGGGTGCCTTCGCGGATCAGGTGATGGTGGACGGCGGCGGTGGCCAGCAGGCTGGGAATGGGGGCTTTGTCGCGATCGACGCCGCGGTCGGAGAGGATCAGGATGGTTGCGCCATCGCGGACGGCTTCGGCTGCTTTGATGCAGAGCTCATCGACGGCCTTTTCCAATCCGGCCTCGCCGTCGGTGACATTGAAGAGCATCGGCAGGGTGACGGAGCGCATTCCGTCAACCGACACTTCGCGGAGCTTTTCAAGGTCCTCGTTGCTGAGAATCGGCTGCTTGAGCTTGACCAGGTTGCAATGGAGTGGCGTCTCATCGAGGAGGTTGCCTTCGCGGCCGAGCCAGGTGTGGAGCGAGGTGACCAGGGCTTCGAAATTGGCATCGAGGGGAGGATTGGTCACCTGGGCGAAGAGCTGCTTGAAATAGGCGTAAAGAAGCTGGGGTTTGTCGGAGAGGCAGGCGAGGGGGGTATCGGTGCCCATGGAGCCGAGGGCTTCCTGGCCGGTGGCGGCCATGGGGGTCATGAGCATTTTGAGGTCTTCGACGGTGTAGCCGAAGGCGTGCTGGCGGACCATCAGGGTGTCGTGGTCGGGCTGCTGAACATTGCTCGACTGGGGAAGGTTCTCCAGGTCGATCATGTTTTCTTCGAGCCACCTGCGCCATGGCCGCTTATCGACCAGTTCCTGCTTGATCTCGCGATCGTCGATGATTCGGCCCTGCTTGGTGTCGATGAGGAAAATCTTGCCGGGCTGGAGCCGCCATTTTTTGGCCACGTTTTCCGGTTTGATCGGCAGCACGCCGACTTCGCTGGCCATGATGACCAGGTCATCCTTAGTGACGTAATAGCGGCTGGGGCGCAGGCCATTTCGGTCGAGGACTGCGCCGATGAGCTGGCCGTTGGTGAAGGCGATGTCGGCGGGGCCATCCCAGGGTTCCATGAGGCAGGCGTGATATTCGTAGAAGGCTTTGAGGTCCGGGTCCATCAGGTCGTTTTGCTGCCAGGCTTCGGGGATGACCATGAGGACGGCATGAGGCAGGGAGCGGCCGTTGACGCAGAGGAACTGGATCATGTTGTCCAGGGTGGCCGAGTCGGAGCCGGATTCGGTGAGGATGGGGTACATCTTCTGGAGCTCGTCGCCGAAGACGGAGCTTTGAAGGGCGCCATAGCGGGCGCGCATCCAGTTGCGGTTGCCGCGGAGGGTGTTGATTTCGCCGTTGTGGGCGAGGTAGCGATAGGGATGGGCGCGGTCCCAGGAGGGGAAGGTGTTGGTGGAGAAGCGCGAGTGGATCATGGCCAAGGCGCTTTCGAAATCGGGCTCGGAAAGGTCGGGGTAATATTCGCGGAGCTGCGAGGCGGTCAACATGCCCTTGTAGACCAGGCGGTTGGCGGACATGAGGTTGATGTAAAAGCCTTCGCGGGCGGCCGGGTTGACGGCGTTGAATTCGATGTCGTTTTCAGCGCGCTGGCGGACGAGGTAGAGGCGGCGATCGAAGTCGGCCTTGTTGAAGAATTTTTCGCCGGGGGCGACAAAGCACTGGCGTATTTTCGGCTCAGTTTTGCGGGGGGTGGGGCCGATTTTGCTGCTGTTGACGGGGACATCGCGCCAGCCGAGGACGACCATGCCGTTTTCCTGGGCGATGCGTTCCAGGGCCTGCTCGCACTCGTGGCGGGCGACCATGTCCTTGGGGAGGAAGCACATGGCGACGCCATATTTGCCCAGGGGAGGCAGGTTGATGCCCAGTTCCTTGCATTTACGGCGGAGGAATTTGTCGGGGGTACGAACGAGGATGCCGGCGCCGTCGCCGGAATTGGGTTCGCAGCCACAGGCGCCGCGATGGCTCATGTTTTCAAGCATGAGGAGGGCATCATCGACGATTTTGTGCGAGGCCTTGCCCTTGATGTGGCAAAGGAAGCCGACGCCACAAGAATCGTGCTCATAGCGCGGATCGTACAGGCCCTGTGCAGGGGGTAAACCACGGATCATGATGCTTGTTCAGTGTCCTTCCGGTCAAAATGGTCCGAATCGGCAAGTATACTGTTGAGGGTATTGTAGGACAAGAATTTTCGGTGGGACGGAGGGGGGGAGGAGATTTGCGATTTGCGATTGAGTTTCACGCGAAGTACGGAAGAAGAGGTCGGAATTCAGAAGAAGACCCCTCACCCCGACCCTCTCCCCTGAGTACAGGCGCGAGGGAGAAGAGGAAGACAGGGAGCAATAGAGCATGACGCGGCGAAAATTCGTCAGAACGGCGGCGGTGGCGACGGCGGCGGCATTGATGGCGTCGAAGGGGGTGTTTGCGCAGGGGAAGGGGGAGGGGCGGCCGAATATTCTTTTTGCGATTGCGGATGACTGGTCGTTTGGACAGGCGGGAGTGTATGGAGATCGGGCGGTTAAGACGCCGAATTTTGATCGGGTGGCGCGAGAAGGAGTGCTGTTTACGAATTCATACTGCATCGCGCCGACGTGCTCGCCGTCGCGAGCGGGGATTTTGACGGGGCAGCCGCCGCATCGGCTGGAGGAGGGGGCGAATTTGTGGGGCCATCTGCCGGCGAAATTCCCGGTGTATCCGGATCTGCTGGAGAAGGCGGGATATCGGGTGGGATTTACCGGGAAGGGTTGGGGGCCGGGGCAGTTGGGGGATCGGAAGAGGAATGCGGCGGGGCCGGGGTTCAAGGGGTTTGGGGAGTTTTTGAAAACGGTGGGTGGGGATGGGCCGTTTTGCTATTGGTTTGGTAGTCATGACCCACATCGGCCGTATGAGCCAGCGCTGACGGCGGCGGCGGGAATCAGGCGCGAGGAGGTGACGGTGCCGCCGTATTTGCCGGATACGCCGGAGGTGCGGGATGACATTGTGGCTTATCTGGCGGAGGTGCAGCGGTTTGATGCGCAGTTGGGAAACCTGCTGAAGCTGCTGGAGGAATCGGGGCGGGCGGAAAATACGATGGTGGTGGTGACGAGTGATAACGGGATGCCGTTTCCGCGGGCGAAGACGAATCTGCACGATTCGGGGACGCGGATGCCGCTGGCGATTCGGTGGCCGGGGAAAATCGCGTCGGGAAAGAAGATCGATGCGCTGGTGAGCCATCTGGATTTTGCGCCGACGTTTCTGGAGGCGGTGGAATTGAAGCCGACGACGGTGATGGCGGGGAAAAGTTTGTTGCCACTGTTTGGGGGAGATGCGAAGGGACGGGATCGGGTGTTTCTGGAGCGCGAGCGGCATGCGGAGGCGCGGGCGGGGAATGTGGGGTATCCGTGCAGGGCGGTGCGGACGAGGGAGCATTTGTACATCCGCAATTTCCATCCGGAGCGCTGGCCGGCGGGTGATCCGGATCTGGAAAAATCGCAGGGGACGTTCAGCGACATCGATCGGGGGCCGGCGAAGGAATTTCTGCTGGCGCATCGCGATGATCCGAAGATTGCGGCTTATTTTCAGATGGCCTGCGCCAAGAGGCCGGCGGAAGAGCTTTATGAAATGGCGGATGATCCGTGGCAGATGAGGAATCGCATCGATGATCCGAAGCTGGAGGCGGTGAAACGAGAGGTGCGGGCGTCGCTGGATAACTGGATGAAAGAGACGGCCGATCCGCGGGCTTCGGGGGACACGGATGCGTATGACAAATATCCATATTACGGGGCAGGGCCGCAAAGGCCCTGAACAGGGCCGCCTGTCTGCCCGCATTTTCAAGAGATTTCAGCGGCCTCTTTCGCAAACCACCCTTCACGAGAACTGTCCAGTTCTTTGGCTTGGATGTGCTTTACCAAGGAGCTTTATGTTGAAACTCGTGACGATTGCGGGCCGGGTGGTGCTGGGAGCCAGTGGTTTGTTGATGACGGGATGCGCGGTGAGGGAGTATCGCGATGGCGGGGGATATTACCGGCCGGTGGGGCGCAGTTATTACGAGCGGACGGATTACCGCTATGGCGGTGACCGGCACTACGACCGCGACAGCTATCGCCATCGGGAGCGATATAACGACCGCTATGGGCGGTGCGATTGAGGCCCAACCTGGGCTTACGCGGCGTGTCTGATCTCGTGGGGGGGTGGAGGTAACTGCTATGCGTAAGACATCATGGTTAATTCGTGGAGCATTGGCCGGCGTGCTTGGATTGGCGGCGGTGGGTTGTGAGAGTCACGCTGGAAACGGCGCGTTGATTGGCGGAGCGAGCGGGGCGGGAATTGGCGCGCTGGTGGGGAGCGTTTCACATGCGCGGGCGGGAGAGGGTGCGCTGATTGGCGGGGCGATTGGGGCGATTGGCGGGGGGATCATTGGCAACGAACAGGACAGGCGGGAGCATTATCGCGATGGGTATTATCGCGAGGATCGGTATTACCGGGAGCGGCCGGCGTATTACGAGGATCGGTATTATTACGAAGAGCGGCCGGTGTATCGAGAGAGAAGGGTCTATCGATATTACGATGAGCGTGATCCGAGGTATGACTATCGGCGGTAGGAAGGCGGCATGTGGAAGCACGCCATACATTGATCCTGGCCAAAATAAATTGGCCCCAGAGCGGCTGGAATAATTCTTACGCCCCTCCGGGGCTATTTTTGTTGTCTCGATTGCACCCATGGCTCGCGCCATGAGCTATCGTCTTGCGCCCCTGCCGGGGCTGGCTCAATGGGGGGTGGGTTCGGGTTGGGGGAGGGGGCGGTCGAGTTGGAGGGATTCCACATCGGCCTTTGCCGCTTTGCGCTTCGACCGGTTCTTGCGCCACAGGGTCAAATCATCAAACAGTGAATAACCGACGGGCGTGACCAGGAGGGAGAGAAGGAGGCTCAGGGCCTGGCCGCCGACGATGACTTTGGCCATGGATGCGCGGCTGGCCGCGCCGGGGCCCTGGCCGAGGGCGATGGGGACCATGCCGGCGATGAGCATCAATGTGGTCATGAGAATGGGGCGCAGGCGGGTGCGGTTGGCCTCGATGATGGCCCAGAGGCGGGTGCGCCTGTCCAAGTCGAGATGAGAGACCCAGCGCTGCCAGCGGGACATTCTGGCCCCTTCGCCATCGCCGCGATGCTGGCCGTTGTCGCGATAGGCGGCGGGGACTTCGTCGGCGTTCTCGGCGGCGCGGTGGCGGAGGACGTTGGTGTAATCGACCTGGAGGATGCCGTTTTTCTTCACGATGCCAAAGAGCAGGAAGATGCCCAGGATCGAGTAAATGGTCATCGACTGGCCGAGGAAAATCAGCGAGAGGAGCGCGAAGGGGATGGTCACCGGGACGGAGAGCAGGATGGTGATGGGGTGAACGAAGCTCTCGAACTGGGCGGCCAGGATCATGTACATGAAGATCAGCGAGAAGCTGAAGGCCATGAGGAAGGCGAGGTTGGATTCGTTCTGGGTCTTGGCGCGGCCGCTGGCGATGAGGGCGTATTGCGGGCCGGTTTTCAGCTCGGCGAAGGTTTTCTGGAAGGTTTCCTGGGCAATATTGGTGGGCATGCCGGCAAGATTGGCGACGAGGGATATTTTTCGCTGGCGGGCGTAGCGGTCGATCTGGGATGGGCCGCGGGCCTCGCCGATGTTGGCAATGTTGCCCAGCCTGATGAGGCCGGCCTTGGTTGAGGGGATCGTGAGGTTGGCCACGACCTGAGGATCATCGCGATCAGCGCCGGCAGCGCGGAGCCAGACGTCATAGAGCTCGCCGATCTGATTGTCGCGGAAGTCGGAGACGACCTGGCCGCCGACGAGGACGCCCAGCGTGGAGGCGATGCTCTGCACGGAAGCGCCCAGGTCGCTGGCGCGGTCGCGGTTGATTTCGACGCGCATCTCGGGCTTGCGGAGGGCGAGGGTGGTATCGACGTCGGTGAGGCCCTGGACGGTGCGAAGTTTTTCGATCATCTGGTCGCTGTACTGGCCGAGTTTGGCGAGATCGGGACCGACGAGGGTGAACTCAACTTCGGCGTTGACCTGGCCGGAAGAAATGGCGGCGGGGATTTGCACGCTGGTGCGCAGGTCGGGGTAGTCGGTGAGCATTTTTCGCGCTTCGGCCATGACGTCGAACTGGCTGAATTTCCGCTCGCCCAGGTCGATGAGGCGCACGTAGATGGAGCCGCGGGTGACTTCGCCCTGGCCGCGGGTGAATCGGCCGGTGGTGTCGCCGATGGCGGCGAGGACGTTGATCACGCCGCGGGTTTTCTTCAATTTGTCTTCTATTTCACGGAAGGTTTGATCGGTGCGCTCCAGGGTCCAGCCTTCGGGAGTGGTGATGGCGATTTCGAATTCGCTCTGATCATCCTTGGGAAGGAAATCGATGCCGACCATCTTGAAGAGGCCGGGGTATTTGAGCGGTGGAATGGGGAAGGTGCTGAAGACGACGACGAAGGCGGCGAGGATCACTGCCCAGCGGTTCTTCATCGACCAGCGCAGGGCGGAGAGATAGGGCCGCTCGACCATCGAGCCGTAGATGCCGCCGGAATGGTGGGATTTTCCCTCGTGACGGGCCTTTTCAGAGAGCCGCAGGAAGCGCGAGCAGAGCATGGGGGTGAGGGTGAAGCTCACGAGCATCGACATGAGGATGGCGATGGCGGTGGTGATGCCGAAGGAGAAGAAAAAGCGGCCGACGCGGCCGGACATGAAGGCGATGGGAAGGAATATGACGACGAGGGAGAAGGTGGTGGCCATGACGGCCAGGGAGATTTCTTTGGTAGCGCCCAGAGCGGCGTGCCAGGCATCGAGGCCCTTTTCCTCCATCCAGCGGAAGATGTTTTCGTGAACCACGACGGCGTCGTCGATGACGATGCCGACGGCCAGGACCATGGCCAGCATGGTGATGTTGTTGAGCGTGAAGCCCAGCCATTTCATCACCATGAAGGTGCTGATCAGGGAGACGGGAATCGAGAAGGAGGCGATGACCATGGTCCGCCAGTCGCGGAGGAAGAGGAGGATGGTCAGGGCGACCAGCATCGCGCCCAGGACGAGGTGTTTTTTCACTTCGTGGAGCGAGGCGTTGATGAATCGCGACTGATCGCGGATGACCTCCATGCGAACATCGCCGCGGCCTTCGGCCAGGAAACCTTCGCCCAACTGGATGAGCCTGGCCTTGACGGTGTCGATGACCTCGACGGTGTTGGTGCCGCTTTGTTTCTGCACGACCAGGAGGACGGCGTTGTCGCCGTCGAGGCGGCCGATGGAGCGGGGTTCCTCGTAGCTGTCATCGACAGCGCCGAGGTCGCGGATGCGGATGGGCTGGCCGGCGACGTTGGCGACGATGATGTCGTTGAACTGGGCGGCATTTTCAACGCGGCCCATGGTTCGCAGGATCAGCTCGCGGCTGTTTTGATCGACGCGGCCGCCGGGGAGCTCGAGGTTTTGATTGGCCAGGGCGGTTCGGACCTGTTCGATGGAAAGGTTGTAGGCTTCGAGCTTGCGGGCGTTGATGGTGACGTTGATGGCGCGACGGCGGCCGCCCACCAGCGAGACCGAGCCGACGCCGCTGAGGCTGCTGAGCGAATCCTTGATCTGCTTGTCGGCGATCTCGGTGATCTCGCGCAGCGGCCGCTTGCCGGAGACGGCGATGGTCAGGACCGGGGAGGCGTCGACGTCAAATTTGTCGATGATCGGGACATCGGTGCCGGTGGGCAGGCGCGAGAGGATGGTGTTGATCTTGCTCTGCACCTCCTGCTGGGCGACGTCGCGATTTTTTTCCAACACGAAGGTGATGTTGACGAGGGAGATGCCTTCCTTGGTGGTGCTGCGCAATTCATCGATGCCGGAAATGGTGTTGACCGTTTCCTCGATGAGCTTGGTGACGCCGGTTTCCATCTCCTCGACGCTGGTGCCGGAGCGGGTGGTGGTGATGGTGACGATGGGGAGATCGACGTTGGGGAAGAGGTCGACGCCCATGCGCAGGTAGCTGAAGAGGCCCAGCGTCACCGGAAGCAGGATGAGCATGGTGGTGAAGACGGGGCGCTTGATGCAGAGTTCGGGGAGGGTCATGACAGCAACCGATACGCGTTTTGTAAGGTGGGGCTTGCCCCACCAATCGAACCGGGTGGCGCGGCAAGCCGCACCCTACGGAGCCGGTGATTGCACAGCAACCGGGACGCCGCTGGCCAGCTTGCTGGTGCCGCTGACGACAACCATGTCGTTGGGGGCGACGCCTTTGATGACCTCAACGGAATTGCCACGGCGCACGCCGAGGTCGACGACGATTTCCACGGCCTTGTTGTCTTTCACAGTGAATACTTTGTTGACGCCCGCGAAGCTGACGACGGATTCCAGGGGCACGAAGACGACCTGCGGATCGACGCGCGTCTGAACAAGGCCGCGGGCGAATGCGCCGGGCGGGAGCAGGTGCTTTTCATTGGGGACAAGGACTTCGATCTGGAAGGTGCGATTGGTCGGATCGATCTGGGGATTGATGCGGGCGATTTCACCGCGGAAAGTCTGGGGGTAGGCCTCGACGTTCACATCGACCTTCTGGCCGACTTTCAGCTCGCTGATATAGCGCTCGGGAACGGGAGCGCGGAGTTTGACGGGATCATCATCGATCAGGCGGAACATGGGCGTGACGGCCCGGACCAGCTCGCCGGCATTGGCCATTCGGGCGGCGATGGCATAAGAGCGCTTTGATTTGGCCGCGTGAATATCGGTTGGACGGGTCGTCGATCCGGAGGCTTCGCCCCCCTGCTGGAGCGTGGCCTCGGCCGCGCGGTAGTCGGCGCGGGGCACGCGCACGGTGGTGTCATCCAGCGCCTGATTGGCGATGGCCAGCTCGGCCTGGCGGGTCTTGGCTTCGCTGACGAGTCCGCGAACCATGAGCACTTCGACTTCATACGCCGTCTTGGCCACATCCCAGGCGGTTCTGAGGTCGGCAAAATCCTGGTCGCTGATGAGGGGCGGATTGTTGTCGTGGAGCTGCTTGCCGCGGTTGTAGCGGGATTCGGAATTCTCGGCCTGGAGCTTGGCGCGGCGGACGGTGGGGAGCGTGGCGGGATCAAAATCGCTGCCGGGAATCTCCTTGATCCCCAGCTTGGTCAAAACTTCCTGGAGGGCCGATTCTTTTTGATTGCGGTCCAGCTCGTAATCATTTCGCAGGAGCTGGGCCAGGGGCTCGCCGGGCTGGGCGCGGTCGCCGACGTCCTTATAAATGCCGATGACCTTGCCGTTGATTTTGTTGGAGATGATCACATCCTCATCGGCCCAGAGGGTGCCGACGACTTCGATGGAGCGCTGAACCTGCTGCACGGTGGCCGGCTTGAGGATGACGGGCACGGGCGGCGGGGTCGTGGCCCGTTTGGCTTCGCCCTGGCGGTCGCAGGCGCTCAGGGAGAGCACGAGGCCCAGCAGCAGAGAAATTGAAATTGGCCGGAGGGGGGTTCTCATGGCAAATACTGACCGGTCGGTTCTGGAGCGCCAGTATATGCATCGGCCGGCAGCGCGGCAAACTACTGTGTTAACGTCAATTATCGGGGAATGTTCAATCAAAGCAAAGTTGATGCAACCGCTTTGGCGCTATCCCTTCTGCAAGCGCTCAAGAATCGGCGGCATTCCCGCCGGCCGGCGCACCGGGTCCATCTGCACGCACTCCATCACCAGGTCGGACAGATTCGCCGACACCAGCGGATTGAGCTCGCGCGGCGTGGCGAATTTGGATTCGCGGACGATGTCGCGGTCTTTTTTATCGATGGTGAAGAGCGTGGGCATTTTCTGGCCGGTCAGGGCCCAATAGAGCGTTGCCCCATAGTTGAAAACATCCGTGCGCATGGTCACCGGGCGCAATTTCACCTGTTCGGGGGCGATGAAATCGGGGGTGCCCTGCACGCGCTCCTTGACCGTGCCCTGGCGGCAGGCCTGGCCGAAATCGATGATCTTCACGTGATTGAGCTGGTCGGTGAGGATGTTGTTGGGCTTGGTGTCGCAGTGAACAAACTGCTGGTAATGCAACGCCGAAAGCGCTGTGGCCACATCCCTGAAAATCGAGATGACGTCGGGGATTTCCTTGATAGGCTGATGATTGAGGGGCTGTCCATCGACCATTTCCATGACCAGCGCGGCATCAATGATTTTGCGGAAGAGGGTGCGGTTGATCTTCAGGTCAAAGGATCGGCGCAGGCCGGGATGGCGGAAGTTTTCGCTGACGCGAAGCTCATTTTGCAACTGGTGGATGAAGCGGTCATCCTTCTCGGAGCGGCGGATGACGTGTTTGAGGGCGTAGAGCTGGCGGGATTTGGGATCGCTGACGGCGTAGATGGTGCTGGCAGCGCCTTCGCCGATTTGCTCGACGACGTCATACCCGAAAAGTGTTTTGGGGGCGCGGGCGGGGGATGTCAGCGTATGCGTGGACAAAAAACAGCACCTCCAGCTCGATCACTCGCCTGATCTTAGTGAACTTTCTTGCGGAGCACTACTGGCCCTTTGTGCCGCATTTGAACCTTGGTCGATGACCGTCTACATTGATGCCCGCCCAGCCATCTCGCCAGGATCATATGCCCGCATTAATCCCCCTCTCCCGTCCCGACATCACGCAACGAGAGATTGACGCGGTCATCGAGGTGCTGAGCACGCCGACGTTGTCGATCGGCCCGTGGCTGGAGGAATTTGAGCGGCTCACCGCACAACTGACCGGGCGGAGGCATGCGGTTGGCGTCTCGTCGGGCACGGCGGGCCTGCACTGCGCGATGATCGCCGCGGGGATCCGGCCGGACGATGAGGTGATCACCACTCCCTTCTCCTTCGTCGCCTCGGCCAACTGCATCTTGTACGTGGGGGCCAAACCGGTGTTCGTGGACATCAATCCGCAGACGCTCAACATTGATCTGGACAAGGTTGTCGCGGCCATCACGCCGAAAACGCGCGGCATTGTGGGCGTGGAAGTTTTCGGCCATCCCGGCGGCATGCCGGAGCTGGAGCAGATCGCGCAGAAACACCAACTGGTGTTGATCGAGGATTCCTGCGAAGGGCTGGGAGGAATGGCCGGAAAGCGGCCCATCGGCTCCTTCGGCCGGGCCAGCATTTTTGGTTTTTATCCCAACAAGCAGATCACCACCGGCGAAGGGGGGATGATCGTGACCGACGATGAAAACTTCGCCTCCACCTGCCGCGCCCTGCGCAATCAGGGGCGTGAGGGGATGGCCTGGCTGGCCCACGAACGGCTCGGCTACAACTATCGCCTGAGCGAAATCAATGCGGCGCTGGGGGTGGCGCAGATGCAGCGGTTGGAAGAGCTGACGGAAAACCGCCATCGGGTGGCCGTGCAATACATCGAACGGCTGATGACCAGCAAGTTCGTCATCGTGCCCACGATTCTCGAGAACACGGTGATGAGCTGGTTTGTTTTTGTGGTCCGGCTCAATGATCTCTTCGAACATGGCAATCGCGATGAGGCGATCAAGGAATTGCGCGCGGCCGGGATCGGATGCAGCAATTATTTCCCGCCGATCCATCTACAGCCTTACATGGTCAATTTTTTGGGCCATAAGCCCGGCGATTTTCCGGTGTGCGAGCACGTGGCCAATCGCACCATCGCCCTGCCGTTTTTCGGGAAGATGAGCAAGGCGCAGATCGAGCGGGTTTGCAACACATTGGAGAAGGTCCTGGAAAAAATCCTCATCTCGCGCAAAGGGCGGTTCTAAAAGGGTCGATTACTGGCGATGTGGGCCCTCTTGCGGTATCTGGTTTGGCGGTGTCCGACGTATTTGTCACCTCCGCGCGCGCTGAAGACCGGCCCGCCATCAAATTCCTCAAGCGGCTGGTGAGCATTTATGTCGGCGGCTATCACAACGTGAACATCGTCAGCCCGTGCATGGTTCCGGCCGATGGTCCGGCCATTCTGGTTTCCAATCACGTCAGCAGCCTCGATCCGGTGCTGCTCCAGTGGGCCTGCCCGCGGCTGATCACCTGGATGATGGCCCGCGAATATTACGTGCCGGGGACGCGCTGGATGTTTGACGTCATTCGCATCATCCCGGTGGAGCGCTCCAGGCGCGATCTGACGGCCACGCGCGCGGCCATGCGGGCGCTGGATGGGGGGCACGTGCTGGGAATTTTTCCCGAGGGGCGATTGGCGCGCGATCGCAGCATCGGACAGTTTCAAACCGGCGTGGCGATGATGGGGCTCAAGAGCGGAGTGGGAGTTTATCCGGCCGCGATTGAGGGAACGATGCGCGACCAGGGGATGCTCGAGGCATTTTTGTTTCCGCAGCGGGCGCGGATTGGTTTTGGGCCGCGGATACCGCTGAATTCGGGTGATCTGTCGCGCGAGGGAATCGAGCGGGCGACCCGGCAGATTCAGGATGCGGTGCGCACGCTGCACGCGCGGGTGCGATGACTGCCGGTCGGCCGCCTGTTCAAAATCGGATGATGATTTCCCTTTTGTTGAAAAAAGTGTAGTCTTACGGAGTAAACGGCCGATGGCGTCTGTAGCGGTTATTCCGTTCCTCCGGCCGCTCTTGACCGCATAGTCTGGGAAGTTAGGATAAACTGGGCAACCTAAAAGCAAGCGCTTCTGGCGCATTTTCTCCCCTCCGGAGGACACCGTGATTAACGTCCGGTGTCCTCTTTCATTGGAATGAAGCTCATCTGCCTGGGAGAGCACCGGGCGGAAGTTCGAGGAAAGTCAGGTGTCGATGCTGGAGCGCAGGGTGGCCAAGAATGGGGTGGTTTTTTATGCGTCGACGCTGCTGGAGGGCGTTGGCGTTGCTCATGCGTTCAGCACGCGAATCGGCGGCGTCAGCGAGGGGATTTTCGCATCGCTGAATCTGGGGAATCCATCGGAGAGCGCCGTGGTTGATTCGAGCGATCACATTGCGGAAAACTATCGCCGGCTGGGGGCGGCGGCGGGATGTGATGGAAAAATGATGCGAAAAGTGAATCAGGTGCATGGGGCGAATGCGGTGTGGATGAATTCAGATGTGAGTTGCGCGCAGGCGCCAAGCGCCGATGCGATTGTGAGTGATGATCCGCGATGCATGGCGTGCGTGCGGGTGGCGGATTGCGTGCCGGTGTTGCTGGCGAGTGAAGATGGAAGGGTCGTCGCGGCTGTACACGCAGGTTGGCGGGGAATCGTGGCCGGAGTGGTTTTGGCGGCGGTGGCGGCGATTAAATCGCGCACGGGCCGGAATGAGATTTTCGGCGCGATTGGGCCGTGCATCGGCGTGGAGAGTTTTGAAGTGGGGGGCGAAGTGGTCGAGGAATTTCGGCGGGCGCTGGGGGAAGAAGCGCCCGTCAGCGCAAAGAGGGGTGAGAAGGCGCACATCGATCTGCGCCTGGCGATCTGGCATCAGCTTCGCGGATGCGGGGTCAGTTCGGATCGAATAGACAGCACCGACCGTTGCACATTTCGCGACAAGGACGAATTTTTCTCGCACCGCCGCGACGGCGGCGTCACCGGACGAATGGCCGCGATCATCGCGTGCCGGCCTTGAGAGCACATGCGGCGCTCCACCCTCTATCCGCTTCTGCTGGTCATTGTGACCATCCTCGTATTTGGCCGGATCACCACGCATGATTTTACGTACTGGGATGATTCGGGAACGATTCATCACAATCCGCGTCTCAACCCCCCTACCGCGAAAAACATCCTCTGGTATTGGGGCCATTCGGAGCTGGGGCTTTATATTCCGGTGACCTACACGGTTTGGGGCGTACTGGCTTCGGCAGCGGGTCTGGATGCGCCGGATGAGTTTGATATTGCGCTCAATCCGTGGCTGTTTCATGCGGCGAGTCTGCTGGTTCACATCGGAAGTGTGCCGCTGGTCTTCGTGATTCTTCGCAGATTGATCCGCCGGGATGGGCCGAGCTTTGCGGGGGCGTTGCTATTCGCCATTCATCCGCTTCAGACGGAGACGGTGGCGTGGGCATCGGGGTTGAAGGATTTGCTTTTTGGCTTTTTTGCGCTGCTGTCGATATGGCAATACATGCTGTTTGCGTCGGGGCAGTCGGAGGGAAATGCTCCATCCACCTCGCGCCGGCGAGTGCATTACGTCGCGGCACTGGTTGCATTCATTCTGTCGATGCTGGCGAAGCCCACGGGGATGCTCGTGCCACTCCTCGCGGGCATTATTGTTTATTGGGGGCTCCGCCGGCCGCTTCGGCAAATCGTGCTTTCGCTGGGACCGTGGTTGGTCCTCTCTGGCGCGTGCGCAATCCTGGCCAAGATCATTCAGCCCGGACTGGGTGTTCCCGAGACGCCACTTTGGACGCGGCCGCTGATCGCAGGCGATGCCCTGGCGTTTTATCTGGTGAAGCTGATTGCGCCGATCAACTTGTCGATTGACTATGGCCGCCGGCCGATTGTGGTGGTGCAGAGTTGGCTCATCTACGTCGCGTGGCTGCTTCCCGCATTGGTGGCACTGGCGATCTGGCGAATCCGCAATAGCCAGCCGCTCCTCGTCGCCGCAGCGCTGCTTTTCCTGGCCGGGTTGCCGCCGGTGCTTGGGCTGGTGACTTTCCTGATGCAGTATTACTCAACCGTCACCGATCATTATCTCTACCTGCCGATGCTCGGCCCGGCGCTGGCGTTCGCGTGGCTGCTGGCGAAATATCCGCATCGCTGGTTACGCGCTGCCAGCGCTGCTGCACTGGCCATCTTCGCCATCCTCAGCTTTATCGAATCGGGCCATTGGCAGAATGAGCTGACTCTTTCGCAGCACACGGTCGCTGTGAATGAGAGGAGTTTCGCGGGCCATACTTCACTTGGAAATGCCCTGGTGCGCCGCCACCGCGACCCGGAGGCCGCTGTTCACTTCCGCCGCTCCATCGAGCTCAATCCGGACTATGCCGCCGCCTATGAGTCTTATGCGCAGCTGCTGATGCGGGCCGGAAAAATCGATGATGCCATCGAGAATGTTCGCAAATACATTCAGGCCGTCTCCACTTACCCGGTATATGCCCGGCCGGACATTGCCAGGGCATATACGACGCTCGGGCTTGCCCTGATGGCGCGCGGACGATATCAGGAGTCCATCGTGGAATTTGAGAAGGCCCTGAAAGTTGATCCTAATCGCGTGGCCGCGCAACAGGGGCTGCAACAGGCGCGTCAAAAGCTCGCCACTACGCGTCCCACGACTCAGCACTAGCGCACATTCAGCGTCTCCCCCTCAAACACCAGCTTGAGTGGGTCGATCTCCAACGCTTTGCGCATTCCCTCTTTGCGAACCATCCCCATGATGGTCGGCTGATACCCATTTTTTCCGGCGATTCCGACGCATTTAGCTACATCTTCGGACCTGATGAAAACGGCAAACCCGATGCCCATGTTGAACGTCGCATATGCCTCGCGCAAGTCGATTGAACCTTTCTCGATCAGGAAGCGAAAAACTTCCGGCAACTGGGGCAGAGTGTGAATGAAATAAACAAACGGCTCTTCCAGCCGCATCAGTTTCCGCCAACCGTGCCCGGTGACATGCGCTGCATAATGCAGCCTCAGCCCCGCCTGCTGACACGCGTGAATAAATCGCACATATATGACCGATGGGTCCAGCAACGCCTCTCCATAAGTCCTCCCATCGGTCATCGTCGTCAAATACCCCTGCGGCAAACGTTCCGCCAGCGCCCGGCACAGCGTCAGACCATTGGTATGCACCCCCGACGAAGCCAGCGCGACAATCGCATCGCCATCCCGCACATCTCCCACGATTCGATTGTTCTTGGGCTGCACCCGCCCGATGGCTGACCCCGCCAGAACAATTGTTTGTGGATTCACAATACCTTTAAGCGCGGGCGTCTCGCCCCCACCCCAGACCGCATTCCCCTGCCGGCATCCGTCGGCAAATCCCTCGGCCAGATCCTGCGCCCGCGTTCCCTTGGAAAACCATGCCGCGTCACCGACGGCCGCGTGCATCGCCACGGATATTGGAAGCGCCCCGCAGGTGATCAGGTCGTTGACGATGGTCGCGACGGTGTCGATGCCGATATTGCGATAAAAACTCCTGCCGGTCAGATCGAGCATGGCGTCGGCCACGAGATTCTTGGTGCCAAGGCCCTCTTCGACGTGCGCGATAAAGTGGTCCGCCGCTTCGAGCAGATACGCGGATTCTCCCCGGACAGCCGGCGGCTCCCGTAAGCCATGCTGCTGAAGCGGTCCCGTCGTGCTCTGCGCCGCCTTCTGACACGCGCGCTTGAATGCGTCCAGTACGTCGTAATTCACCCCGGAATTCTCGTAGCTCAGGCCGCCCATCGCCAATTGTTGTAGAGTCCGGGACGACGACGGTCAAACTTCATATGTCGTATGGCAGGGAAGCACAATCTGGCTAGAATGTGGCCAGAATGCGGCACGAGATCATCCTCGCACCTGCTGCTGTCGAAGATGTCGCCAGGCTGCGTGCGTTTGATCGAGCAGCGGTATGAGTCGCGATCGAGGAACACTTGCGATTCGAACCGCAGAAGGTCAGCAAAAGCCGCATCAAACGCCTTCGCGGTGTAAAACATCCACAGTACCGGCTTCGCGTTGGTGAGTTGCGGGTCTACTATGATGTCAATGCGGGCGAGGTCAATGTTGTGGCAATCGTCGCAAAGCCAGAGAGCGAAGAGTGGTTGCAGGAACATGGAGTTCTGGAATGAAACGCGTCCCACTGTCAGTCGTAAAGGATGATTTTTCAAAATACCTCCGTATGGCGGAGCGCGAGCAGGTGGTTATCACGCGGCATGGCAGGCCTGCGGGCATTTTGAAGGGTTTCGCCTCTGACGACGATTGGTTTGACTATCGTCTCGAGAACGACCCACGTTTTCAAAAAAGAGTTGCCCGCGCCCGGCAGCAGTTGAAGCAAGGCAAGGGAGTGCGCATCGAAGACGTCAACTGGAAATAGATGCCATGATCGACCTCGCCTTCTCCACCAACGCCTTTAAGAAAAACACCCTCGAAGAGGCCATCGAGGCCATCGCCCGCATCGGGTATGGCGGCGTCGAGATGATGGCGGATGTGCCCCACGCTTATCCGCAGAACATGGATGAGCAGCGCATTGGCCGCATCCGCGAGCGGTTCAAACAGTTGGGCCTGAGCGTCAGCAACGTCAACGCCTTCACTCTCTTCGCCTGCGGCGATACTTATCACCCAACCTGGATCGAGGATGATGAAGCAAAGCGGCGCACGCGCATCGAGCACACACTCCGCAGCATCGAATTGGCAAATACCTTTGAAGCAAAGACCATCAGCCTCCAGCCGGGCGGGCCCCTCATCGGCACGACCATCTCACGTCAACTGGCCGGCGAACGATTTGCCGAAGGCTTGCGGCAGGTTGTCCCGGCGGCCAAATCGGCTGGAGTCACACTGGCCATCGAACCGGAGCCGGGATTGTTCATCGAATCGTCGGCCGAATACGTCGAGTTCAAGCGAACGTATTTCGATGGCGAGCCCCAGGTGAAAATGAACTGCGACATCGGCCATCTCTTTTGCGTCGGCGATGACCCGGTCGAGGTGATCCGCGGCATGGCCGAGCAGATCGCTCATGTACACCTGGAGGACATCGGCGAGAATCGCGTGCATCAGCACCTCACACCGGGCAAGGGCGCCATCGACTTCCCCCGCATTTTCGCCGCCTTGGCTGACATCAAATACACCGGCCGCGTCACCGTGGAGCTTTACCCCTACGAAACCACCGCGGCGGGCGTGGCCAAGGCGGCCTGGGAGCACCTCCAGCCGATGCTCTAACCTCGTGGCCTTTCTTCTCCTCGTATTGCACTTGCCTACAATCCGTAGAGAATCCCGAGCCCATGGACTTCTTCACCTACAAAACCGGCGAGCTTTACTGCGAGGACATCCCCGCCGAGAAAATCGCCCGCGAAGTCGGCACGCCGGCCTATGTCTATTCCAAGGCTACATTCCTGCACCATTATCGCCAGATCGCCGCGGCATTTCGGCCGGTCAACGCGACGATCTGCTACTCCATCAAAACCTGCGGCAATATCAACATCCTCAAATTTCTCGCGCAGGAGGGGTGCGGCTTTGATGTGACCAGCGGCGGCGAGCTTTTTCGCGCTCTCCAGGCCGGCGGCGATCCAAAAAAGATGATCTACGCCGGCGTCGGCAAGACCGATGAAGAAATCGCCGATGGCATCCGTGCCGGCATCGCCGCGTTCAATCTGGAAAGCGAAGCCGAAATCGAAAACGTCGATCGCGTCGCCGCCAGCATCGGCCAGAAGGCCATCGGCGCCATTCGCATCAACCCCGATGTCGATCCCAAGACCCACATCAAAACCACCACCGGCAAAAAGGAAACCAAGTTCGGCGTGGATATCGAGCGCGCTGAGCGCGTCTTCGAGCAATACCGCGGCCTGAAAAATCTCCGCATCGGCGGCGTCCACATTCACATCGGCTCGCCGGTTTACGAAATCCAGCCGTACATCGACGCGGTGAAAAAAGTCACCGCCCTGATAGATCGCCTCACCGAGCGCGGCCACAAAATCGAGTGGTTCGACGCCGGCGGCGGCTTCGCCGTCAATTACGAACGCCCCGACCAGGCCCTGCCCGTCACCGAACACGCCAAAGCGCTTCTGCCTCTGCTTCAAGGCAAGCCGTACCGAATCGCCTTCGAGCCCGGCCGGTATATCGCCGGCAATTCCGGAATCCTTCTCACTCGCGTCCTCTATCGCAAAACCGGCGGCGAGAAAAAATTCGTCATCGTGGACGCGGGAATGAACGATCTGATCCGCCCGACGCTCTACGAGTCTTATCACCACATCTGGCCGGTCAAGCCCGATGCGGCCGACGTGCCGCCGCAGCGCTCGCGGAACTTCGAGCCAAAAAACGGCGAAACCGTCGATGTCGTCGGCCCCATCTGCGAAAGCGGCGACTACCTCGCTAAAGGCCGGCCCCTGCCCGTCACTCAGCGTGGCGACCTATTGGCCGTTTTCACCGCCGGAGCGTACGGGTTTGCGATGAGCAGCAATTACAACAACCGCCCCCGTGCCCCTGAAATCCTCGTGGACGGCAGTTCCTACAAAATCATCCGCCGGAGGGAAACGCTTGAGGATCTTGTCGCTCTCGAACGAATTTGAGTTTGTCACCACAGGGCCCGCTTCAGCCGACCACCCCTCGCAAATGACACCCTCACGGCCGCTCATCAACTCCCTGCGAAAGCAGCTCAAAGCCGCCGCCAACCCCGCCAAAGCCCCCGCCATGCAGGCCTACATGAAATCCGCCATGCCTTACCTGGGCGTCTCCTCCGTCCCCCTCCGCGCCATTTGCAAAACAACTTTCACCGACTTCCCGCTTACCACTTTCGACGAATTCCGCGACACCCTTCTCATCCTCTGGCGCGACGCTAAATTTCGCGAGGAGCGCTACGCCGCCATCGAGTTCTCCGGCCACAAATCTTATGAGCAATTCCAAATCGTTCGCCTCGTCCCCATCTACCAGGAAATGATCACCACCGGCGCCTGGTGGGACTACGTCGATCCCATCGCCGCCCATCGCCTCGGCCCGCTCCTGGGTCGTTTTCCAAACGCCATGTCGCGGAAAATGCGCGCCTGGTCCAAAAGCAAAAACCTCTGGCTCCGCCGCAGCGCCATCCTTTGCCAGCTTGCCTTCAAAAAAGACACCGATCTCCAGCTCCTCTACGACTCCATCGAGCCGGCGATCGCCGAAAAGGAATTCTTCCTCCGCAAAGCCATCGGCTGGGCCCTGCGGCAATACGCCTGGAGCGACAGCGGCGAAATCATTCGTTATGTGAAAGAAAACAAATCCCGCCTCAGCCCCCTGAGCATTCGCGAAGCCCTGAAAAACTGCCAACGCAAACCCACCCGGCCCCCGCGGAAATTACGCGCATAAAAAAGCCGAAGCGGGATGCCTAAATGATGTTGGCGCTCCGGATCACCCGGATTTTGTGCCTATAAGGCAATGTCCTGACGCCCCGGCTCCCGAAGGTCATCTCGCCGGTATTTGGACTTGAGGCTAGGCCGCTTCGGTTGCATCTACTTTATCATTCCAGCCTTCGCACGCAAGAAAACTCCAATGAATCAACACCCCTATCCAACCACCCCCGCCTCCAGAACTTCCCGCACCTTTCGAATCAACAAATCCGGCGTAAACGGCTTCTGCAAAAAATGCGCCGACGCGTTCTCCGCATCCTGTTTCAAAAATTCATCGCGCGTGAATCCCGAAACGTAGATCACCTTCGTCTCCGGCCGGTCGTGGCGGAATCGATCCGCCAACTCGCGCCCGCTCATCTGCGGCATCACCACATCCGTCAGCAGCAGATCGATATTCCCCTCACTGCGGCCCGAAAGCTCGAGCGCTTCCTGCCCATTGCACGCCTCGATCACAGAATATCCTTCGCTGGCGAGAATCCGCCGCACCAGCGAGCGCACCATGTCCTGGTCTTCCACCAGCAGAATCGTCTCCTGCCCGCGCGCTGGCGGGGCGGCCGCTGTGGCTGCCCCATCCTGCGCCGGCGCGGCCGACTGCAAGCGCGGGAAGAACATCTGAAACGTCGTCCCCTTCTCCGGCTCGCTGGAGAGCCTCACATGGCCGCCGCATTGCTGGAGGATCCCATAGACGATCGTCAGCCCCAGCCCCGTCCCCTTGCCGGGCTCCTTGGTGGTGAAAAACGGCTCAAAAATCCGCGCCTGCGTTTCGTGATCCATCCCCACGCCGGTGTCGCTGAACGAGAGCACCACATATCTTCCGGCCGGCGGATCGGGAAAATGGGGATCGCGGAAAAACTCGGAGTCTCCCGTCTCAATCGTCAATTTTCCGCCCCGCGGCATCGCATCACGGGCATTGACCGCCAGGTTCATGATGACCTGTTCAATGTGCCCCCGGTCGGAGTGAACGCATCCGGCTCCCGGCCGCGTTACCGTTACCAGCTCGATGTCCTCGCCGATGATCCGCCGCAGCAATTTTTCCATCTCGTTGACGACGGCATTCACATCCAGAATCCCCGGCTGCACGATCGTCTTGCGGCTGAAGGTCAGCAATTGATTGGTCAGCGAAGCCGCGCGTGCGGCGGCGCTGCGAATCTCCTCGACGTCGCGCCGCAACGGCTCCTGCCCATCCAGTCGCGCCAGCAGCAATTCGGTGTATCCCGTGATCGCTGTTAATAAATTATTGAAATCGTGAGCAATGCCCCCCGCCAGCCTTCCCACCGCCTCCATTTTCTGCGCCTGGCGAAGCTGCTCTTCCAGTTTCCTTCGCTGGGTAATGTCGCGCAAGGTCGCCAGATGGGCGGGCCCGCCCTCCCACGACAATTCCACCACCCTCATCTCCGCCGCGATCGTCTGTCCATCGGATCGGACAATATCTATCTGCGTCGTCTCCCCCGCCACCACCGGATATCCAAACGGCTGGCCCATCAGCTCATTGGCCGGCCTGGAAAACATCTCCTCCGCGGCCGGATTGATGAAGCGAATCCGCCCGCTCTGATCCACCAGGATCATTCCATCGGCGTTCTTCTCGATCAGCCGCCACAGCCGATTCTCATTGGCTCGAAGCGCCGCATCCATCTCCCGCCGGCCCCGTTCCTCTTCCGCCGATTCCACCGCCGACGTGATCGCCTTCACCAGTCCTTGCGGCGTCAGCTCCGTTCTGATCAGGCAATCCGCCGCTCCCGCCTTCATCGACTCCACCGCCGCCTGTGCCTCGGACGAGTCGGTCAGCAAAATCACCGGCGAAAGGATTCCCCGCCCGCGCAGCCCGCCGATGAATTCCGCCGCCACGCCCGGCCCGCCATTGAGCAGGAACAGATCGTAAAGATGCTCCCCCACCAGCCGCGCCGATTCTTCCACCGTTTTGGCGTGATCGAGGAAGAGCCCAAAGCTTTCCATGGTGCGCGCGATCTCGGTCACGCAGCGATAATCCACCGCCGATCCAATCACTAAAACCCGCAACCGGATCCCCACCTCAGCGCGCAACATGTCCTTTGCCGGTGAAGACGAGCGGTCAGAACGATTCTCCCGATCGCTCGAGTTTCCGGGTGGTTGTCTGCTATGGGTATCCCGCAACGACTCCAATGACATCTGGAAATGGTTTTCCTATGCGCCTGCCGGAACTGTCAATGCCAAATCCCCGTATTTCTCTATGACGTGCGTAAATCCCCCATTTTCACGCGGCTCAGTGGCCATCATCCATGCGCATTTCGTGTCGCCTCTGATGATTGCAACTCGTGCAGACTTAGTGCCTGAAAAACCTTTTCCATGTCGGAGAGATCTCCGATGACGCGCCGTGGCGGCTGCGGGGCCTCGCGAATGAGTGTCGGCGTGGCCAGTATCCGCATCTCCTCCGCCTGGCGCGGATTTTCCAGCACATCAAATACGCGAATCTCGCAATGACCATTGATGCGGTTGTCGCAGATGCGGCGCAGGTTAACCATGGCCCTCTCTGAGCTGGGGGTATGACCGGTTACAAACAGGCTCAGCACAACCTTGGACAGAAATCGCTCCTCGACCGCCCCACGCGGCCTCCGAATCGACAAATCGACCATAAAATTGGCCGCCTGCGCCGCACACGTCCAATCAGCGGCCAAAGCAGCCAGACAAGCTCAGCTTTGGCGATCGAATGATTCTCAAGCAGCGCGGAGCCGGTGCAGCACTTCCAGCAGCGTCTCGGCCTCCACCGGCTTGAGCAGATGTGCCGCAAAGCCCGCATCACGACACGCGCGCACGTGCGACTCCATGCCATAGCCGGTCAACGCCACCGCCACCACCGACCTCTGCTCGCGCAGCTCGCGCATGAGCTGAATGCCATCCTTGCGGGGAAGGCCGATGTCGATCAGCGCCACATCAAACGGCCAACTGGTGGCCATCTCGAGCGCTGTGTCGGCGCAGCGGGCCTGCCTCACTTCATATCCGGCCATCGTCAGAAACTGGGTGAGAAGCTCGCGGAGGTCATCGTGATCCTCCACGATCAACACACGCAACTGCCTCGTCCCCGTTTCATCCATATAACCATCCCTGGGTACGCTCAAAAAAAGAGTATACGCAGGGTCACTCAGACGAAGGAACGGCCAAATCAACGGTAAAACTGTGCGTGGGATTTGCAGGTCCGGCTCTGCCGGACGTTTCAGAACGGCAACGATTCATCCGCCCAGTCATCCGAGCGCAACACCTGCCGGCGATTGAACCGGGCGATCTGTTCCGCTCGCCACTGGCAAAAGTTGATGAGCCTCTGCTTCCCAATCAGCCGCCAGGCCTTGCGGATGTTCTTGCCGTGCCGGATGAACAGATCGTCCTCGGCCGAGGTAAACATCTGCGCACATCCCGGATCACCCTGCCGTGCCGCGCGGCCGAAGAGCTGCCGATCGACTCGACCCGACCCGTGCGGCTCCGTCGCGATCACGTGCAAGCCGCCCAACTCGGCGACGCCGCGGGCCAGCTTAATATCCGTGCCACGGCCGGCCATGTTAGTTGCCACGGTGATCTGCCCCCGCTGTCCGGCCTCCGCCACGATGCTGGCTTCCTGCGCCGTCTGCGTCGCGTTGAGCACCCGATGCGGCAGCTTTAGCGATGTCAGCCTTCGCGACACTTCTTCAGACGCCAGCACGCTGCGCGTTCCCACCAGCACCGGATTACCGTTCTTATGAAGCTCGGCCACGCGCTGGGCCACCGCCGCCCACTTCTCATCCATGGTGTCGAACATCCGCACCGGCAGATGAATTCGGATGCACGGTTTGTTGGTGGGAATCCGCACCAGCGGCCGCCGGTAAATCTGCCAGATTTCTCCGGCCGCCTCCCACGCCGTTCCCGTCATGCCGCTGAGGATGGGATATTGCCTGAAAAACCGCTGAAAGCTCATGCGGGCCAGGTTTTCCTTGTCGGCCGTGACCTTCACCGTTTCCTTCACCTCAATCGCCTGGTGCAATCCGTGCCGCCACGAGCGATCCGCCATGACCCGGCCGGTGAACTCGTCGATGATCGCCACCTTCCCCTCGTCATCCACCAGGTACTGCTCATCGCGAATGAAGCAATTCCGCGCTGTCAGCGCCTGCGTGACCAGTTCCTCGCGCCTTCGCTTGCCTCTCCAGAATCCGTCAGCGCCCGACAATTCCTCCAGGCGTTCCTCGCCGGTCGGCGTCAAATCCACCTGCCGCACCGTCCAGTCGATCTTGAAATCCCGCCCCGGCCGCATTTGCTGCGCCAATTCATCGGCCTTGCGATAGCGATCCGCGTTCGGCTCATCATCCGGCGAATTGGAAATGATCAGCGGCGTCACCGCCTCGTCGATCAGCACGCTGTCAGCCTCGTCCACGATAACCCGGAACAGTCCGGGCACCATCAGCCGCCCCGCATTCAGCCCGCGCAGCATCGTCACCGATGTCTGGGCCGAGCTGCGCAGCGTCCCCAGGGCGATCTGATCGCGCAGGAAATCGGCCACCAATTCCTTCTGCGTGCAATAAACCACATCGCGCCGATAGTGATCGATCCGCTCATCCGGCGTGGTCTCGTGGGTGATGTGGCCGACGCGCAGCCCCATTGCCCGGTAGGTCGGCCCCATTTCCTCGGCGTCGCGGCCGACCAGATAATCGTTGACCGTAATAATATGAACCGGCTTCCCACCCCATCCCCAGATGCTGGCCGCCAGCGATGCGGTGATCGTCTTGCCTTCGCCGGTCGCCATTTCCGTGACATACCCCTCGCACATGGCAAGGGCGCCCATGATCTGCACCGGATATGGCCGTTTCCCAATGGCCCGGAAGCAGCCTTCGCGCACGACCGCCAGGCCCCGATCCAAGGCTGCTCCCTTGAGCTTGTTCAGCCGCGCCAGCTCGCGCCCCTCTTCCACCGCCTCGCTCAATTTCGCCGTTGCAAGGCCATGAATCTCCGGCTCCAGCCGCTCGACTCTCGCCGCCTGCCGCCTCAGCCGTGCCAGCACCCGCCGGCGATTCTGCACCCACCCCACCGCCGAGCTCACCAGCGCATCCGGCCCGCGCAAGTCCGGCGCCTTCACGCGCCGAGCATGAAACACCGACCAGAATTCATGTGTCGCTGACTGGCTCATTTCGCTTTCTCGAATCGTGGGATAATGACCAATGTCCAATACCCAATGACCAACGAATGACCAAGTCCCAATGCCCAATCATTTTGCATCATTATTGGGCATTGGGATTTCTTTGGTCATTGGTCCTTGGTCATTGGCCATTTCGCGCAGCGTCAAATCCACTTATTGCTGCTTCTGCTCTGTATCAACTGCTCCACCCACCGCTTCCACTGCCAATACAGCGGCTTGCGTTCCAGCTCAAACCGCAGAAACGCCTTCTGCCCCGGCAGATAAGTTCCATCCTGGTTATTCACCACCACCCACAGGCCAATCTGCGGCCGCATCAGCTTCTTCCCATCCTTGTCGGATGGATCGACCGGCGCTTTGCCGCCCGAATGGTCCCCCAGCGCCGGGTGCGGCAGCTCAAAAATCGGGGTCGGCGTCCGCGCTTCCAGCCGCCCGCGCAAATCGGTCCGCGACACCTGGCTCGCCAGCCGCACCTCGGCCGCATTGCCCGATTTCAAAAACGGCAGCGCTGCGTCATCCTGATCAACCACCGCGGCCAGCCGCAGGTCGCCCATTGTCGCCACCGTCGCGATTTCGGTATGCGGCGGCACATACCTTCCCTGCAAATGCCTCAGCTCCGGCGCAATCAACATTCCCGCGATCGGCGCCTTGATCGTCAACTCCGCCTGCTTCTGCTTGAATGTTTTTAGATGTTCCGTCAGCGTCCGGATCCTCGATTCAGCAATCCTTTGCATCACCTGATCGTCTTCAACGGTATCCCTCTCCGCCTTTGCGGCCTCCAGTTGGGCTTCCGTCTGACCGATTATCGCCTCCAGGTCCCGGTCCCGGCATTTCAAAATCACATCCCCCGCCTCCAGCATTTGCCCATCCCGCGCTACCACTTCTTCCACGCGCCCCTGCCCCACTGTGTACACAACCTTCTGATTCGCCGGCTCGACAATCGCTTCCGCCTCAAAATGCGTCCCGTTCGGCGCGGGAATGACACCGATGATGATCACCGCCGCCGCCACACCGGCCAAAACCCACGCCGTTGCCCGCATCCGCTTGCGGTGCAATTCCGGCTCGATCAGCAGGTACTTGAGCGTCTTCACGACCGGCACCGCCAGCCACGTGACCACCCCGCCCAGCGCCATCAGCACGCCCAGCACCGGCACCTGGTTCCACACCATCAGGATGATCATGATCCCCACGAACATCCGGTATATCGAGCTGGATATCGCGTACAGCGCCAGCCAGACCCTCTGCCCCACCGGCGGCAGCGGCTGGCTCGATTTCACCTTGAACAAATGCCGCTTGATCAGACCCACCGTGTATTCAGTCGAGCGATAGCGCAGATTGGGAATCTCCAGCAGGTCCGAGAGGATGTAATACCCATCGTAGCGCAGCAGCGGATTGGCATTGAAGATGATCGTCGAGAAGCTGGCGATCAGCATGGCATTGAGCGACAGGCCATTGATTAAGGTGCCCGGCCGTGTACTGATCCAGACAAAGGCCAATATCGCCGCCACGAACAATTCAATGATCATCCCCCCCGCGCCCACGAAGATTCGCGCCCACTTGCTGGGAAACGACCACGCGCTCGATGCATCGACATAAGGCGCAGGCACAAGCACCAGAAACATCAGCCCCAATTCATGACACTCACCCCCAAACCTTCTACATGAAAATGCGTGCCCCAATTCGTGAATCAATTTGATCAGGCAAAACGTCGCCCACAAAAACGGCCAGTTATCCGGGGCAATCGCATGCGGAATCTGCGCCTGAAGCTGTTTCCATTCCGGCGCCAACGCTGCAATCGCCGAGAAAATCAGGCCCAGCCACAGCAACGCCCCCAGCTTGCCCAAAAACGGCTTCACCACCGGCATCCACCGCACCAGGAACCGGTCCGGGTCCCACAATGGAATGCGGGGAAAGAGGATGTTCATCAGCCGCCCCTGCCACTGCTGCTTGACCATCTTCTTGTGCCGCCGCAGCAGCACCGCCGCATCCGGCGTCACATTGCTTTCCAGAAGATTGGCCGCGTGAAGCTGCGACAGGATCTGGATCACTTCATTCTGCGTCGGCGCATCATCCGCCAACTGCCCGCCCACCAGTTCCCAGGCCTCCGACACCGACCTTGTCCCATCCAGCAATCCCACAAATCGATAGGCCGGCGCGGAGAGCCGATGAAACTGATTCCCGGCCGGATCGCGAACCACGTACCACCGGTCTCCCCGATAAAACTGCCGCGAAATCTGCGCGCTCGGCCGAAGCCGGGCCCGTAAATCCGCCACCCGGTACCACGATTCCGAAAATGTAGGTCTTACTTGCGCCATAAGAGAATGTAGGTCCGGCTGTGCCGGACATGTCCGGCACAGCCGGACCTACAGGAACTTTCTTTAAATCCAGAGCTTGAGTCTCAGCCAATCCGTCAACCGGTGTGTCCAGATCCAAACCAGCCTTCTCTTCTCTATCTCCACCCGCGCCTCCCCCGCCAGACCCGGATGCATCCATTCCGGCGTCTCGCTCAATTCCGCGTACACCTGGAACACGTTCTCCCCCTCCTTGGGCACGCCCAGCGGCACAATCCGCGTGATCCTGAACTTGTGGTCCTTGTCCGGAAAGCTCGTCGTCGAAAGCTCGCCATCCATCGGCCGCCCGGTGTTGAACGCGAATTTCCTGACCTCCTGAATGTCCCGCTCCGAAACCTGAATCTCGGCCTCCACCGCGATCCGCTCCGGATGACCCTCTTCCGACTGGGCAATCTCAAAAAGCACATCCCCCAGCTTGGCCGGCGCCCCCTGCCGGTCATACAAGTCCCCTTTAAGTAACACACCATCGAAGGGCGCAACCAGATTCGCCTGGCTGATCTGATACTCCAGCAACTCCACCTGCCTCTTGGCTGCCTCCATCTTCGCCATGGCGATCCGGTATTCCCCCATCTTCGGCGGCGACTCAAACTTTGCTTTCTGCCCCTCGCGATAATTCGTGTTCATCTCCTGCTGCGCCTTCTCCAGGTCCATCTGTCTCTCGGTCGTGCGCATCTGCGCGAGAATCTGTCCCTTCTTCACCGAATCGCCAGGCTTGAAAAATACCTTCTCGATCGAGCCATCGTATGGAGGGCAAATCGAGCGGTGCTCCTTCGCATTGAGCACAAAACTGCTCCGCACCCGATACGTCGGCTTATACAACGCCACAAAAGTCCCCACCGCCAGCACCGCCGCGATGATCAGCTTCACCCCCATGTGCTTCGGCCCGATCGCCAGCTTCGCCGCCTTGTGGATGCTGTGCCCCGTCTTCACGAAGATGTTTCGATCGTTCTCGTAGCGGTCAAAGAGCTGCGGCGCCAGTAACTCGGCCGCCACCGCCAAACCCGTCTCCGCCTGGCCATCCACCGCCACCCGCGGCGGAAATTCCAGCGCCAAAACTCCCACGATCTCATCGCGCCGGCGCAGCGGGATCGACATCACCACGTTCCCGCCCTGCTTCAGCGAATGCTCCCGCGCTGAGCGCGTCACGTTCTGCGATGAATTGCCTTCCGGGTCGAACCGCACCGGCTCTTCCTGGTCAAGGCACTCCTCCATCACCTTTTCCAGCGCGATCACCAACTCCTGCTTCTTGTCGAATTTTTCCGTGTGCGAAAGCGCTTTGACCTTGATGTTCTTCCCCTTCACCCAACCCAGCGCCACCCGCGTGGCCCCGCTCCGCGTCGCCAGCTCGTTGCACAGGTTCATCGCCGAGGACTCAAACCCTTCGGCCGTCGAAACCGCCCCGGCGAATTGCAACACCTGCTGATGCCGCTCCGATGTCTGCCGCGCATGCTCGATATAGCGCCGCATCGAGAACAGATCGAAATATCCCGCCACCAACTGCATGCTCTGTAGCCGCTGCTTGGCCCGCTCCATGTCGCGGCAGCGCGTAATCACCGCCGACGCGGCCACCACGTCGCCTTCATTCCGCAAAACCGTAATCAGGCAAAACTGCGCATCTCCCCCGTCCGGCGAGCCGATCTCGATCGCCCCATCCTTCCGCTGCGCCACGCACGGCTGAATGATGTTCTGGAAAGCCCGCACCGCGTTGGCCCGCGTCTCCTGATCGCTCTCATCGGGCCTGATGTGATGGATGAGCCGCAGCCCAAAGTTCTCTCCCTCCCGCTCAACTAAGAATGCCGCCGCCTCCGTCCCCGCCACCACCACCGCCTGCGTGGTCAGCAGGTCCTTCATGAACGCCGGCAGGCTCGCCGACGCATCCAGCAGCCGCTGCACCAGCTTGTTTCGCGTCGGCGATCCGGGCGCTTCGGTCTGGCCCTTGGAGTCCTGTGATCCCTGTGATGATGGTTCAACAATTCCTGAGCTCACGTGACATCTCTCTCTCGTATTGCGCGCCTCGCCGTCCTTCTCCGCTTCCTCTACTGGCTACTGATTACTGGCTCCTGACTACTGCCCCATTCTACTTCACTTTCGCCTCCGCGACCTTATCCAATTGCGGTGGAATAACCTCCACCTGGATCCCCGCCGGCAACTGCTCCTCGTTCTTGATTTCCAGCGTAACCAACTGGGATTGGCCGGCCGCATGGGCTTCGGGGTCAATAAAAATCACCCTGGCCGGGATCGCCGTCTTCGCCCCCTTATAAAGCACGCCAAATTCCAGCTTTTTATTGGGCTGTGCCCGCTGCATTCGCAACAGCGCCAGTGAAGTCTCGATCGGCAGTTGTACATCCACCCACAGCGGGCTGTTATTGACCACTATGATGGCCGGTTTTTGTGGATCGATCACCCCACCCTTCTCGATGTTCACCTCCCGCACGATCCCCCCAATCCGGCTCACCAGCCGCTTCCGTTCAATCTGTGTCCGCAGCGTTTCCGCCTGCGATTTCAGCTTATCCTGCTCCAACTGTGCCTTTTCGACATCCAGATTGGCCAGATCGAGCTCGTTCTGCGCCTTATCTATCTCATATTGCGTGAAAACCGTTTCAACCTTCCCCTGCATGCGCTTTACTTCGATTGCTTTCTGGACGCGAGTCACATCCGCCGCCCGCAGCGCCACAGTGGAGTTGGCCACCAAATCCGTCGTCTTTAGCTCCGCCTCTTCCTCGCGCGTATCTTCCAGCGCCAGCACATCCCCCGGCTTCACAATATCCCCCTTCTTTACCTTCACCTCCCACACCACATCCGAGCTGCGGGAACTGACCGTCATCTCCGCCTTCTCCGACGGCACTGTTTTGCCCCACAGCTTCCCATCGTCCCTCATCTCCGAGTTTGCGGCCGCCCTATCGTTCTCCTCCTTGCTCACACCCGGCAAACTCGCCGCCGCCAACACCCCGGCCGACAAAACCACTAACGCAAGTAGACGTTTGATTTGCATATGGACCCTTTCCGATGCCACCAATGCCGTTTTAAGGATAAACCAGGCTTCCCCACCCGTGCGTGCTCACCCACTAGCCTAGCGGTGCCGCTGGAGCGGTCAACTGCAAAAACCGCCTGCCCGGCACCTCGAATACCTTCAACTTACGCTATCGGGCTGCCCGATGTTTCCCAATAACCAAAGATTACCTCCCCCTCTTAACGGACCTTCCCTTTCCCCCCTGAACCCCCAACCCCCAACCCTAAACCCTCTCTGTTACCGGACCACCCATCTCATCCATACCCCAAATCCTCCAAATCCTCCTCCCCCATCCCAAAATGGTGCCCAATCTCATGCAAAACCGTGATCCTCACCTGCTCCACCAGCTCTTCCTCGCTCTCACTGACCAGCTCGATATCTTCCTGAAAGATGAAAATCACATCCGGAAGCGTCCCCGAATGCTCGACGCTCCGCTGAGTCATCGGATGCCCCACATATAGCCCCAGCAGCAGCTCATCCTCCTCTAATCCCGCCCCCTTTAACTGCTTTGCGGTCGGCCGATCCTTGATCTCGACGCTTACTTCCTCCAGATGCTGTGCAAACGGCTGGGGCAATCCCTCCAGCGCCTCCTCCACCAGCTTCGCAAATCGTTGTTTACTGACGTGATACGCCAAGGTAACTTCCTATTGAGCTATCGTGTATCAAATATCCGGACATTGCTGATCCGGCCCATGTAGGGTGGGGCTTGCCCCACCATCTTATTGTGGTGTAGGTGTAGGGTGGGGGTTGCCCCACCATCTTTTGTGGTGCAGGTGTAGGGTGGGGCTTGCCCCACCATCTTTTGTGGTGCAGGCTTCAGCCTGCTCCTTTCTGCCAGAGGAACCTCGAAATGCCATGTCGCCTCATCATCTGGATCTGTTTCCTCTCAATTCTACCCGGCTGCTCCCCCAGCTTCCTGGTCACCCCCGTCTCCTCCTCCCAAACCCTCCGCGAAGTCACCGTCGATGAAGGAGCCGGCGGAGGCTTCCTCACCGCTGGAAACAAAATCGTCATCATCGAAGTCGAGGGCATGCTCCTCAACGCCCGCACCGGCGGCTTCCTCCAGGCCCAGGAAAACGACGTCAGCCTCTTCGCCCAGCAGCTCCAGAAAGCCGAAAAAGATCCCGCCGTCAGAGCCATTGTCCTCCGCATTAACTCCCCCGGCGGCACCGTCTCCGCCGCCGACCTCATGTATGACGAAGTCCTCCGCTTCAAGGCCCGCACCAAAAAAGTCGTCGTCGCCTCCGCCCAGGACATCGCCGCCAGCGGCGCCTATTACGTCGCCTGCGCCGCCGACAAAATCGTCGTCCAGCCCACCAGCGTCATTGGCTCCATCGGCGTCATTTTCAACACCTTCGACATCTCCGGCACCCTCGAGAAAATCGGCGCTCGCACCAACGTCATCAAATCCGGCCCACTCAAGGATATGGCCTCCCCCTTCAAGCCCATGGGCGATGACGAGCGCGTGGTCATGCAGGCAATGGTCAACGAGTTTTACGCCCGCTTCAAATCCGTCGTCCAATCCAATCGCCATCTCGACGATGCCACCCTCGCCGCCGTCTCCGACGGCCGGGTCTTCACCGGCTCCCGCGCGGTTGAGTTGAAACTGGCCGACCAGGCCGGCCTCCTCCCGGATGCCATCAAGCTGGCCAGGGAACTTTCCCAGTCCCCCAGCGCCAAAGTCATTCTCTACAAGCGGCCCTACGGCTACTCCGGCTCCATTTACGCCCACGCCGACGACCAGCCCCCCAAGGCAAACGTCACCGAGCTAAATCTCGTCCCCCCCCGCGCCTTCCTTCCCACCGGCTTCTATTATTTATGGAATCCCTGATGCCCCTGCCAACTATCAACTAATAACTATCAACTTCCTCCATGATTTCCCTCACCTGCACCAGTTGCAAAAAAGTCCTTCAGATCGACGACGCCTTCGCCGGCGGCGTTTGCAGGTGCAAATTCTGCGGCACCATTCAAACCGTCCCCTCTAAAACCCGCGCTGCCTCCCCCACCGCCGCCACCGTTCCGCCCAAAGCCGCTCCTCCCCCCAAAACCCTCTTCCAATCCTCCGCCCATGCCCCACCCACCCACCACACAACCACCTCCTCCTCCGGCACCGGCCTGGAAGAACTCGCCCAAATCGTCGCCTCCTCCGGCCTCGCCGGCACCGGCCTCCGCTCCTCCCACCTCCGCAAACCCTCCGCCCAAAAATCCCCGGCCGCCACCAATCTCAAACCCATCCTCCTCGTCGGCGGCGGCATCCTCGCGGTGCTCATCGCGGTCTTCATTACCTGGCTCCTGATGCGCGGCAAGCAATCCGAATCCGAAGCCACGACCGGCCCCGGCATTTCCTCTCCCAACGTCGCTCCCAACGCCCAACAACCCCAATCCCCCAACTACATGGGCCTCCCCCTCACCGGCCCCAGCGTGATCTATCTCCTCGATCGCGGCTCCGGCACACTCGAAACCTTCGACTACCTCAAACGCGGCGCAATCAAATCCATCGCCTCCCTCGGCCCCGGCGCCAAGTTTCAGATCATCTTCTGGGAAACCGACTCGCTGATCGAATTCCCCGAGGGCGCCATGCGCTACGCCACCACCGAAAACGCCGCCGCGACCGAAGAAGCCATCAAGGATGTCTACGCCTTCCAGCAAAGCAAAATCGAGAAGCCACTCGAAAAAGCCCTCGCCCAAAACCCCGCCGAGATCGTCATCGTCACCGGCAAATACGGTCTCGACGATGAGTTCGTCAGTTCAGTTCTTTCTCTCCGCAAAACCAGCCCCGTCAAAATCCACACCCTCTCACTGGGCAAATCCGGCTCCCCCGACGCCCTCCGCAAGCTCGCCGAAAAAACCGGCGCTCATTTCAAGGAAGTCTCCGGCCAGGCCCTCGCTGAATACGCCAACTGAATCCTCTTCTTACGTGGCACGATCCGTCTCGCCCGTGGCCTCCAAAATTTTTTCTCCAGTTTTCAAACCCCCTTTGCCGATCTAACACGGTTATCTCTACAGCCACCGTGCCCCCGCACTTTTTGCGCTACGACCAACTCATGCCCAAATCCCCCACCAAACCCCTCAAATCCCGCCGCAATGTCATGGTCATCGCCGGCCTCCTGAGCTCGCTCACTCTCACCAGCATCCTCCTCATCGCCCTCGCCCCCTCCCCGCTCCTCCCCGAGCCGCGCAGCCTCATGGTCCTCGACTCCAGCCCCACCCTCGACGAAATCTTCGACACCCAAACCCCCATCCAGCGCGGCCGATGGCAATACATTTTCATCCACCACAGCAAAACCCGCCGCGCGGACGCCGCCGCTCCCGGCGATCACTTCCTGATCCTCAATGGCACTGATTCTTCCGATGGCGAGATCCGCATCGACCCCCGCTGGAACCACCAGCAACCGGCCGCTTCCGTCGCCGGCAATTGCCTCACCATCTGCCTCGTCGGCGACTTCGATCAGGCCGCCCCCACGTCCACCCAACTTCGCCGCGCCCAGCAGCTCATCCAAACCCTTCAGCGCCGCCTGGCCATTCCGGCCAAAAACGTCATCGCCTACGACCGCCCGGGCAATCCCTCCGGCCTCGGCCGACTTTTCCCCGCCGCCCGCCTGCGCGAGTCGCTCCTCCCATAGCTTCGATTCTTCTCATCGCCGCCTCATCCCACGCGCAACTCATCCCGCCTCTTTGGGTTTATCTTGCCCGCCATCCCTTTTTTGCCTACTCTATCCCATGCGGTCTCTTATGCGCAAATGAATGCAACTGAACGCTAACGAAAAGGATTAACCCAAGGTAGACAAGAGGGCCCGGCCCGGTGCCGATGAAGATGTTGGAGAGGTGCGCGGCTTCCCGAGCGGTCGGCCAGTCGCCTCCCGCCCGCCGTCGCTAGCTTCCCCAAAACGTCGGGGGACTTCAGGGCGGCGCTGGTTTTGCAACTCCTTGCCGACCATGACCATCGCGGCAAAGGATGTTCCCGGGGATTGCTCCCGTGTTTCTCGTGGTCCGATATTCATGGGTCAGAAACTGCTCCACTATGACGTGATCGAGCGCCTCGGCGAAGGTGCCCGCAGCGTCATCTACGCAGTCAGCGACCCCGTCACCAAACAGCTCTACGCCCTCAAGCACGTCGTCCGCGCTGATCCCAAAGACCTCCGCTTCGTCGAGCAGATGGAGGCCGAGTACGAGATCAGCCGCCAGTTCACCCATCCCAATCTCCGCCGCACCTACGACCTCAAGATCAACAAGGCCATGCTGGTCAAAGTGACCGAGGCCTTTCTCCTCATGGAGCTGGTGGATGGCAAAGCCCTCGACGTCCGCCCGCCCAAGACCATGCTCGAAACCATCGACACCTTCGTGCAGGTCGCCCAGGGCCTTCAGGCCATGCACACCCTCGGCTTCGTCCACTGCGACATCAAGCCCAACAACATCCTCCGCAGCGACACCGGCAAAGTGAAAATCATCGACTTCGGCCAGTCCTGCAAGATCGGCACCATCAAGGAGCGCATCCAGGGCACCCCCGACTACATCGCCCCCGAACAGGTCAAGCGCAAGCCCGTCAGCCACAAGACCGACATCTTCAACCTCGGCGCAACCATGTACTGGGCCCTGACCGGCAAAAACATCCCCACGCTCTACACCGTCAACCAGGGCGACAACAGTTTCCTCGTCGATGATCGCATCGACACGGTCCAGGATCTCAACACCTCCGTCCCCCCCGCCCTCTCCAATCTGATCATGGAGTGCGTCTCCAGCAAACCCGAGAAGCGCCCCGCCGGCATGGACCACGTCATCAACCGCCTGGAGCTCTCCCGCCACATCCTCACCAAGCCCCAAACCCCCGCCGCGGCTCCTCCACCTCCGCGCCCCCCCGGCCAACCCCGCATGGAACAACTCCCCGACGATGAAATGCACAAGCTGGAAGGCAACTCGTAGGTGGGTGGCCCCACTCAATGTCCAATGCCCAATTCCCAATGACCAAATAAGCCCCAACTCCCAAGCACCAATTGGGGTTTGGTCATTGAACATTCTTTGGTCATTGGGCCTTGGTCATCGGTCATTTTCTCCTATTGCCTCCCCCTTCTTCCTCTACTCCTCTCCATGCGATCCCTCTTCTCCATCCTCCTTCTCATCCTCGCTTCCCCCGCTCCAACCACCGCTCCCACACTCGACGACACCACAAAATCCACTGTCGCAAATCTCATCACCCAACTCGGCGCTGACAATTTCAAGGATCGCGAATCCGCCAGCACCCAGTTAATCGATTTAGGCCCGCGCATCCTCCCCCTCCTTCGCCAATCCAAACCCCACCACGACCCCGAGATCGACAACCGTCTCCAGCTCATCACCAAACGCCTCGAAGCCGCCCTCTTCCCGCAACCGGCCAGCACCGCCATCCCCATCTTCCTCAACCACCTCTCCGGCCGCCAACCCGGCATCATCTCCGCCCGCAATCCCGCCCCCGGCCAGGTCGAGCTCTCCGCCACCTACAAAAAAGACCGCCTCACCATGCTCCGTTCCGCCAACGGCATCGAGATCTCGCTCGAATGCACCCTCAACGGCAACCTCGCCCGCGAAACCTACCGCGCTGATTCCGAATCCGACCTCCGCGAAAAATTCCCCCTCGCCCACAAGCTCCACGAATCCCTCCTCACCTCCGCCGGTTACGGCAACGACCGCCGCTGGTGGCGTCAATTCGCCGCCAAACCCGAGCCACCCGCCACCCAACCCGCCGCCAATTAACCAATCATCGATTCCCTCTCCCGGCACTTCACCGCGCTCTCCTCGCTTCCTCCCTTTCCCGGTGCTCCGCGAGAGGGTCCGGCGGAGGGCTCTTCTTTGAACGTTGAACGTTGGAAGTTGAACGTTGGAATTTACCCGTTTCGGCGGGCCGGACATTCCTGTTCGCCATCGACGTACTCATCGATGCCCATCTTCATCATTCGTCATTCCCACCTTGAATAAGGGGGTCATCCCTCCTTATTTCGGCCCCCCTTTCTTCTTCGGCCGCCACGGATCCCTCACCGTCGTCTCCAACCCCATTCGCTTCACCACCCGCTTCACCCACTCTTCACCTCCAAACGGCCGCCCCCGCTTCACGCTCGTCCGCACTTTCTCCAACTCCCCCTCCTCCATCCGCTGATTTACCTTCTTCCGCCAATCCCTCGGCCGTTCCACCGGCCACCTCTCAAGCGCAACCCTCACCCCATGACTCCCCGCCGCCCCTCCCAAACTCGACCACGGCCAATCCTCCACCCGCCTCACCCGCTTGGCCCGCAGTGGATTGCCCTCCACGTATCGCATCAACGTCAGAAAGTGCCCGTCGCCCTGCACCATGAAGCTTCTGAACCGTCCCTGGTACAAATGCCCCCCCTCCCGATCGGTCCGGTGCTCGCGCCAGCGCCGCACGTGCGTCGTCGAAACCCACGCGATGAACTTCGACAAATCCTTCCCCCTTCGCGGCCAGACCACCAGGTGCCAGTGATCGTCCATCAGGCAATACCCCAGTATGCGCACCCCGCTGCGCTTCCTCCCCTCCTCAAGCAGCTTGATGAACGCCTCAAAATCCCCCGCCTTGCGAAAAATCCTCATCCCCCCGTTCCCCCGGTTGAGCACATGATAAACCGAATCGTCCGCCAGCTTCCGCCGTTGTCTTGGCATCCTCCAATCCTACCACCAGCGGCCTTCCCAACAAAGGGGGTCATCCGTGCTTATTTCAAAAACGGCATTCAGACCACCAATTCGAGCCCCCGCTCCCGAAATTAGGGGGTCATCCGTGCTTTCTCAAAAAAACAGTGAATACGGGCGCCCCTTTTCTGCTTCGCAGCCGCAATCAAACCCCGGCCTCCCGCCAGCCAACCCGCGCCGCAATTACAGGCATCCATAGAACAATCGCGTTTGCCTCCGGGTCATCGATCAGCCATTGGAATTCTCGCCATCAAGTCAGTCCTCCCGCGCTTCACTTTTGAAAACTCGAAAAGCCCGCCCTCGCACCCCCGCCCGTCTAGACTTGGTAAGCTAAATCCGAGCGACCCATGCTCTACCGACTCAAACGCCACCCCATCCCCATCAAGGCCCACTTTGAGTTCTCCCTCGTCCTCGCCTACGCCTTCCCCGGCCAGGCCCTCGCCCCGCTCCTCCCCCCCGGCCTCAAGCTCGACACCTACGAGGATTTCGGCTTCCTCGCCATCGCCATGGTCCGCACCCGCCAACTCCGCCCCTCCTTTCTCCCCGCATTCCTCGGCCACAGCTTCTTCCTCACCGGCTACCGCATCTTCGTCCGCCATCAGGAACACGACACCGGCCGCAACCTCCGCGGCCTGCGCATCCTCCGCTCCGACACCGACCACCGCCTCATGGCCTTCTTCGGCAATCGCCTCACCCACTACAATTACCGCCCGGCACGGGTGAACTGGACCCGCACCCCCGACGCCGTCGAAATCGACATCCGCACGCCCAATGGCCATGCCGACCTGCACGTCCGCGCTGACCTCACCACCCGTCCCGCCCCGCTCCCCGACAGTTCCCCCTTCCCCGACCTCCAGACCGCCCGCCGATTCGCCGGCCCGCTCCCCTTCACTTTCGACTACGAGCCGCAAACCCACTCCATCGTCAAGATCCAGGGCGTCCGCGAACACTGGGACCCCCAGCCCATCCGCGTCGATGTCACCCGGGCCACCTTCTTCGATCACCCTCCCTTCAATCAGCTCGGCACGCCCAGACTCGCCAATGCCTTTTACCTCGAGGACGTCCCCTATCAATGGAAACGAGGCCGCCGTGAACGACTCCCACGCGATTGAAAATCTCGATCGGCCCGAGCTGCCACCCCCGCGTACGCGTTTCGAGGGCGTTCTCAACGTCGTCCGCTTCAACTGGCCCCTCTACGCCGTCGGCGCTGCCATCACCCTCGCCGCCATACTTGTCACAACTCTGATTCCCATCCCTTCGTGGTTCCAAATCATCCTCACCGCCGGCGCGTACGCTGCGATCTATCTTCTCACATCATCCTTGCTCGTTTCCCACTGGATTTACGATTTGTCCCCCCTCTATCGTTTCCAGTGGGCCACCCGCTATGCCGGCCCTTCTCCCCGCCATATCGCAAACCTTCACTCCGGCTTCGACGAATCCACCCTCGCCCTCCGCGCCGCATTCCCGGCCGCACAACTGGACATTCTCGAGCTCCACGACCCCGCGCGAATGACCGAACCTTCCATCGCCCGCGCCCGCCGCTATCAGGAGCGCACCGCCCCGCCCTGGCTCGGCCAAATGACCCGCCGCGTCTCCCCCGCCGCCCTTCCATCTCCCGACGCCTCGATCGACGCCGCCTTCGCCATCCTCGCCGCCCACGAAGTCCGCATCCCCGCCGACCGCCTTCGACTCTTCTCCGAAATCACCCGCATCCTCCACCCCGGCGGCCGCCTCATCCTCCTCGAACACCTGCGCGACCCCGCCAACTTCCTCGCCTTCGGCCCGCAGTTCGTCCATTTTTATTCCCGCACCACCTGGCTCAACCTCGCTCAAAGTGCCCGGCTCTCCCTCATCCACGAATCCCGGATCACCCCCTTCATCGCTCTCTTCGTCTTCGAAAAACCCCAGGCCCCCCAATCATGACCGACCTCACCCTCCATCTCCGCATCGTCGGCGCAACGCTCCTCATCCTCGCCTTCTCCCACCTGTTTTTCGGCCGGCATTTCGACTGGAAAACCGACCTCGCCAAACTCGCCCTCCTCAACCGACAGATCTTCCACGTCCACACCTTCTTCATCTGCCTCGTGCTGGCCATGATGGGAATCCTCTCCCTCTTCTTCCCCCACGCGCTCACGGCCCCGCCCACCCTCCTCGCCAAACTCGTCCTCACCGGCCTGACCCTCTTCTGGGGCACACGCCTCTTGTTCCAATGGTTCGTCTACGATTGGGCCCTCTGGAAAGGCCACCGCCTCAATACCACCGTCCACTTCGTCTTCACGCTGCTCTGGAGTTATTTCACCCTCATTTTCGCCCTCGCCCTGCGCCAACAATTCGGCTGACGCCGCACTCTCATCAAGCCAGAATTCAATTACATTCCCCAGATCGCGATCTCCCGCGCATCAGCAAGCCGACCAATCCCATAGCGGCCATCGCAAGCACCGACGGCTCCGGTATGGCGCTGGTGTACAGATAAGCCCGCGCCACCGAGGCCTGCTCGTTCAGGTTCCACGAGCCCAGCGCCCCGACCTGCGGCCCGTTGCGGCCCCAGAACAGCCCGTAGTGGCCGTTGGCGTCTCGCTTGTTGTTGTGCAGCCAGGCCAGCGCGCCGTTGACTCTGTTCAACCACAGCGGATTGCCATCGTGCATGTATAGGTTGTCCAGCGCATCCACCAGCTCGAACGCCCAGTATCCCTCGTCGTTGATTCGCCCCGTGGCCGAGTCGAAGTAGCGCGTCAGCGTCCGGCTGGCCATGCGCTGTGCCTCGCTCAGGTAGGCCGCACTGCCAGTGGCGTCGTAAAGTTCCAGGTTCGTCGAAATGCCAATGCCGGCCGAGTTCACCAGGTCAAAACCCTCGGGGGCGTTGGTGGAGATTCTCCACCGCTCGCTGAACATGCCGTCCGATCGTTGAATGTGAGTGCGGACCCAGGTGAGCAGGCGCGTGGCATCATCGAGATAGCTCTGCTGGCCGGTGGCGCGATAGAGCATGGCCGCGCCCCGCGCGCCCTCGAGCGTCGAGATCGCATCCTTCGAAGAGAAATCAAACTGCTTGAAGTAGATCCCCCCGCCGGCCACGGTGTCTTCCCCCTGCATCACGAACGCCTGGGCCGCCTTGGCGCGATCGAGGTAGACGGTGTCGTTGGTGAGGCGAAACGCCTCCGTCAGCGCCACCACCAGGTGCCCGTTGTCATCGTAAAACCGGTCGCCGTCCCCGGCCCCGGATCGATACCCGCTGTTCCAGTAGGCCGTGTGCAACTGATCGGCGAACTGCCGCAGCGTCGTGGTGTACGTGATCGGATCGATCTTCGTCAGTGTGTTGAACACCCGAAACTGCGTGCTCTCCGGCCAGACAAATGCCCTCCCATTAAACCCCCCCGACCGCGCCCCGCTCAGCGACGCGGTTTCCGCAAACAACTGCGTTCCAGGAACGCGCAGGGTGCGATCAATTTCGTTGTAGGTCTCCAGGCCCCACGTGCGCAAGCGGCCCAGATCGACCTGCGCCATCGCCGGCGCAGCCCCCGCTCCCCACGCCACGACCGCGGCCAATAACCCGCAACACACCCTCCGCACGCCCCATCCGCGCTTCCCGCGTGAGTGTACTCGCATGATCCTCTCCCGGCGCCGCTTGGGCAAAGTTCTAAAAAGTACGATGTGGCAAAGTCTAACTAAACCGCGTCAGCGCAAACAGGGGGTAACGAAATGAAAGGGGGGCGCAGCGAGGTTTCACTTCCGCCATCTACGGCAAAGACCACCGCTGGCGGCGCCAATTCGCAACCAAACCCGAACCTGCGACATGACCGACCCCGCCAAAACGACCGTGATTAGCTGCAGGACACGAGCGCAAACGCTGTTAAGCGCGAAATAGCCTGATTGAGCTACTTGTGGGCCATCAATCCCGTCGGTACAAACCACCGCGGCGTCTTTTCTTCCGTTCAACTGAGTCCGCATTTTTGAGATTGCGATCGGACTGCGACGATGTGGCGGTTATTGGTATATACTAATAGGATATACTGTTGATCTATTGAGATCAGATATCGTATTGGTATATATTATTGAGGAAATGGGAAAAGCAGCGAAATCCTTGGGTATGGTGATGCTAAAAGGATGCCGCTGCCGCTGTGGCCACGAGTGGTTGCCGCGTCAAAAGAATGAACGCCCGTTTACATGCCCGGAATGCAAAAGTCCGCGCTGGGACAGAATCAAGCTGTGGACGCGAAAGCGAGGTCGCTGATGGCAAAGAATTCGAAGCAGCTGCCCGATGACAACCCGCAGCTCAAGCTGCCGCTGGGCACGAGATCAGCCTCAAAATCCAAAAGGTCGAGAAGGCGAACTGCGGACCTTGATCGAGCATCTGAGGTGGATGCGTACGTTTTCATCAAAGAGAACTTGAAACTCCTGGGATGGGATCCGCGGAGTCCGGAACGGATACCGGAAGGTCAAGTGTATACTCAGAACGAGTGCTTGTCGCACCCCGCAATCTGCGCAGCTCTTGGACTGCAACGGCCCGAGAATATTGTAAAGGTTGCCGAGACGACCCTGTGGGTTATTGAAGCAAAACGTTCTCAAGGACAACTGGCGCAGGCTATATCGGAGGCTGAAGACTACGCTCGAAAAATCAACAAGGGCGGTAAGCTCCTGACGCCGTTCATCTCGGGCGTCGCGGGCAATTTGATCGACGGCTTCCAGATTCGCAGCCGCTTTCTGGTTGGCGATAAATACCAGCCGATCAAAATCAATGGAGTTGAGGCCACAGCCCTCCTTTCCCAATCTGACTGCGCGCTCATCCTGAAGACGGGGAAGCCGGATCTCGATAACCCACCGATAGACGAGAAGCTGTTCTTGTCGCGTGCTGAACTGATCAACGAGATACTTCATCTTGGAGCGGTCAATCCGCATCAGCGGGCGAACGTGATGGCGGCGCTCTTGTTGACCATGCTTAGCGACACCGGCGTTAATGTCGAAGAGAGAAATCCGTCGGTGCTGATAGGCGATATCAATTCCAGAGTCCAGAGCGTGCTCCGTGCACAAGGAAAATCTGAATTCTACGAATACATCAAGATCGCCTTGCCGACATCGCAGGATAACCACGTGAAATTCCGTCAGGCACTCGTCGACACGATTCAAGAGTTAAATAATCTCAACATCCGATCGGCCATGAACTCCGGCGCAGATTGGCTCGGAGCGTTTTACGAAGTCTTTTTGAAGTATGCGAGTTGGGCTCAAGATCTGGGAATTGTCCTCACGCCGCGGCACATGACCCGTTACGCCGCAGATGTGATGGACGTGCGCCCCAGCGACATCATATTCGATCCGACTTGCGGAACAGGTGGCTTTCTTGTGGCTGCGTTTGACGCAGTGAAGAAATCTGCGACTTCGCAACAAATCTCCAACTTTAAAAAGTATTCCGTATTCGGTATTGAGCAAGACCCAGGGGTTGCCGCTTTGGCCGTCGTAAACATGATCTTTCGAGGCGATGGGAAGAACAACATCATCGAAGGGAACTGCTTCGCGAAGAAGTTGATACGCATCACTGCCAATGGAAGCGTCACCGCCAGATTTGCACCGGCTAATCCGCCCAACCCGACCACGCCACCGGTTACTAAGGTGATGATGAATCCCCCGTTTGCCCTCAAAAGGAGCGCGGAGAAGGAATACAAATTCATCGATCATGCGTTGGAGCAGATGGAGCACGGTGGGTTGCTGTTCGCGGTCTTACCCTACTCCACCCTTGTGAGGCCTGGGAGGTACAAGGTGTGGCGCAGGGATGCGCTTCTGCCCCACCACACCGTGGTTGCTGTCGTGACGCTGCCGGGCGACCTCTTTTATCCAGTCGCGGTCACAACGGTCGGCTTATTCATTCGCAAGGGAACCCCGCATCCAATGGAGCAAAACGTACTGTGGGTTCGAGCGCTGAGCGACGGGCTTCTCAAAAGCAAAGGGAAACGACTACCGAGCCCCAGAGCAAAAAATGACTTCGAAACTGTGAAGAATCACCTGCGCGCATTTCTCCCGAATCCATCGTACCAAACGCCGAACATCCACCAGCTGATCAAGGCCGCGCCTCTCGATGCCAGCGATAAACTGCTAGAGACCGTGCCGGAAGCTTATCTGGATCAGGCTGAGCCGACCGAGGCGGCAGTCATCGAGGGCATGGAGGCGCAAGCCAGAGAATTATTCGCGTATTTGGTCAAGATCAATGTAGCGCTTCTGAAACCCGAGCTTTTCGCAACACCACAGCCGCGGACCCGCCCACGATTTGGAAAGTGGCGAGCATTTCATGTCACAGAGCTGTTTGAGCTAAAGCGCGGCCACTTTCACTCGATAGCAGATCTTGATCCCGGGCAATACGCGACCATATCTCGTGTGAGTACGGACAACGGGCTCGTAGGCTTTTTTGAAAAACCGACCAAGAAGAAAACGGTGGTGGTGTGGAAACCGGGGACGATCACTGTATCAACTGTCACGGGCGACGCCTTCATCCAGCCAGTGCCGTTCATCGCAACCGATAATGTGGTGTTGTGTGTGCCTCGAAAGGAACGGCAGGGAATTCGACTGACGACGTTATTTTTCGTGCAACTCATGCTGAATTTTGTCAAATGGCGGTATTCATACGGGCGTCAGTGCTATAAGACCAAATTCGCGGCCACTGAAATCATGTTGCCGGTCACAGCCAACGACGAGCTCGATGAAGAGTACATGGCTTACATCGTCGAGGAAGCCCCCTACTGGCATCTCGTTAAAGCGGTTTTTGATAAGCAAAAGGAGCGGATTGGCGTCTGAGCGTACGGTACGACGAATGAAACCGAGACGAGGAGAGTTTTCTCGATCGCATTGAATGAACCGCCTCCAGTCAGTCACCGCAGGTGACGTTATCTCCCGGATTTCGGGGGTGCGGGGGTGTCCCCTGCGTCCGCGATCCAAATGCAACATGCCACGATTTCCCATCACGCCCAAAACTCGCCAATGACCTTTCCCACTCAATTTCTAAAACCACCCCTCGACCAGACCCGTCCCAATTCATGAATACCCAAACAGTTACAGAAACACCGAAAAAAATCCCAGTTCCCCCAAACAAATCCCAATCTAAAACGTATACAACCTGTGAGGAACTGTAGGGTGGGGCTCGCCCCACCGCATTTGAAAGGGGGTTCGTGATGTCGTTTTACCCATCGGATCGTACCCGCGCCCCCTCCGCGCGCCCACCATCCTCTATTTTTTCTCCTCCATCCACCTTCACCCATCGGGACTCGCTTTTCCGTCTTTCGGACTCGATTTCGCGCCCAAAGGACTTATTTGGGACGCAAAAAGGACTCGAAAAGGACTCGGAAAGGACTCGCCTTTTTTGGCACTTCCTTGCCCCGCCCCTCCATAACCGCGGTCCCAAACCAATCTTACAAAAAACCGCGCCCCAACCTCCTCGGGCTACTTTTTTTTCACCCTCCACCGCCCCCTCACAAAACAAACCCATTTCCCCCGCCCCTCGATCTGCGTTCATTCTCCGTCAATCTGCGGCCCCTCCGCCCAGTGCAAAACAAACCCCCGGGCGAAAAACAAACCCACCAAACGAAGCCAAAACCCCCTCCAGCGCCCCAAAATCGCCGCTTTCGGCTCTACCTAAGCCAATTTTTTTGACGAAACAAACCCATCTCGTCGTTCCCCATTCGTCATTGGCCATTGGTCATTCTTTGGGCATTGGTCATTCGTCATTGGTCATTTCCCCCATCATTTCCCCCCTCCCTTGTCCCCATCGCTTCCTCCCGCAATACTCTCCCCCAATATGTCCACCCAACCCCAACCCAACAAAATCGTCCTCGCCTACTCCGGCGGCCTCGACACCTCCGTCATCCTCCCCTGGCTCAAAGACCGCTATCCCGGCGTCAAGCTCGTCGCCTTCGCGGCCGAGCTCGGCCAGGGCGATGAGCTCAAAGGCATCGAAGACAAGGCCCGCAAATCCGGCGCGGATGAAGTGGTCATCAAGGACCTCCGCCAGGAGTTCATCGAGAACTACTGCTTCCCCATGCTCCGCGCCCACGCCATCTACGAGAACGATTATCTCCTGGGCACCTCCATCGCCCGCCCCATCATCGCCGCTCATCAAGTCGAAGTCGCCCGCGAAACCGGAGCCGACGCCGTCGCCCACGGCGCAACCTCCAAGGGCAACGACCAGGTCCGCTTCGAGCTCACCTACATGTCCCTCGAACCCAAGCTCCAGATCATCGCCCCCTGGAAAGACCCATCCTTCGGCCTGCGCGACCGCGAATCGGCCATCGACTACGCCAAAAAGAAAAACGTCCCGGTCGACCAATCCAAAACCAAGATCTACTCCCGCGACCGCAACCTCTGGCACATCTCCCACGAAGGCGCAGACCTCGAATCCCCGGCCAACGAGCCCAAAGACGATCTCTGGATGATCTCCGTCCCCATCTCCAAAGCCCCCAACGACCCCGAATACCTCACCCTCGACTTCGAGCGCGGCAATCCCATCGCCCTCAACGGCAAAAAACTCCCCGGCCACGACCTCGTCGCCGAACTCAACAAACTCGGCGGCCGCCACGGCGTCGGCCAGGTCCAGCTCGCCGAAAACCGCCTCGTCGGCATGAAATCCCGCGGCGCCTACGAGACTCCCGGCGGCGCCATCCTCTACGAAGCCCACAAGGCCCTCGAGCAAATCTGCATCGAGCGCGACACCTATCATTTCAAACAACAGGTCGCCCTCCGCTACGCCGAGCTCGTCTATTACGGCCAATGGTTCCACCCCCTGCGCGAAGCCCTCCAGGCCTTCGTCGATCACACCAACGCCACCCTCACCGGCCAGGTCAAAGTAAAACTCTTCAAGGGCCGCGCCACCACCGCCAGCGTCACCAGCCCCTTCTCCCTCTACGACCCCCAGCTCGCCAGCTTCAGCATGGAAGGCTACGACGTCACCGCCGCCCGCGGCTTCATCGACCTCTTCGGCCTCCCCATGAAAGTCGCCAGCCAGGTGCGACGTTGGTAGCGAGACCTCACGCCGGAATCGCCCATGGCCCTGATATTCCGTTGCAGCAGTGATAAGGCCGCCAGGAACCTGCGAAAGCATGGTGTCTCGTTTGAGGAAGCTGCGACAGTTTTCGCGGATTCGCTCTCCTCCACAATCCCGGATCCAATGCAATTCGGCCGATGAGGACCGTTTTGTGATCCTCGGCACATCCGGGCGCGGCCGGCTTTTGGTTGTCGTATTCGCGGAAAACGAGGAAGATGTCATTGGTATCATCAGTGCGCGACGAGCGACGCGGCACGAAAGGATTGCCTATGAAGAAGGCCAATAGAGCGCGCGGCGGAACGGAGATGAAAAAGGAATACGACTTTCGTGGCGGCGTGCGCGGCAAATATGCCTCAGGATATGCTCGCGGCTCGAATATCATCATTTTGTCCCCCGATCTGGCCCAGATATTCCCCGATTCTGCTTCTGTTGATCGCGCGCTGCGGGCGCTGGTGCAAGTCGCTCGCAGAACAATGAAGCGATCGGCGTAATTATTTCCAAGTGCCCCCACCTTCATCCGCCAGCCCTTTCATGTTTTCAAGCCCCCTGGCCTCCGGTGGGCGCGGCGGGTTTGTTGCCGTTGCGCCGGGCCATTTCGATCTGGCGATATTGATCGAGCTGGTGAGGCGTGAGCATTCCGGCCAGCTTGTTGATGCTGGCCACGAATGCATCCTTGCCGGCAGGTAGATTGGTTTTGGCGATTTCGCGCAGGGCCAGCAGAACTGCCTTGTGCGCTTCGGGGCGGGCGGTGTCGTTGGCCGATTCCCAGGTCTTGATCAGGGCCTCCAATCTGGACTTATCCTGATCCGAGAGGGGCAAGGAGGGGTCGAGGCTGACCAGCTTGATTTGCTGTCGCTGCTCGTCGGTGAGCTGCAAACTGCGCAGGGCGTTGCCGCCGCGGGCCGATCGCTGGGCCAGCTTGAGCACCAACTGCTGGTCCTTGTTGAGCCACTCATCGCCGTTGCCGGCGTGCAAGGTCATCTGGCGGGATTGGCCCTGGGGGAGGATGGTCAGCCAGTAATTGCCGCTGAAGGCGCGGATGGAGCCATCGTCGCGTTTGAAGACGCGGCCGAATTGCTGGTCGGCCGTGGGGCCGCGCCGGCCGCCTGCGCGGGTGGGGGGATCGACGGCGACGGCGTCGGTGTTCACTTCCGATTTCTGCATCCAGCGCCAGATTCCATAGGCCGCGCCGGCGACGCAAAGGAAAATCAGCAGCGCGGCCAGCGCCGCGGGGATTCGCTGGTTGCCGATATGTTCGGTCTTCACATCACTCATAACATCACCCACCTTTGCCTCCGCCGCTATATACCCATTCGGCAACACTCCCGTTAAACGTCCAGCCTCATCACAAATTCTCGAAATGCCACGGACCCTTGCGGACATATTGGGATAACAGGCAAGTCGGGCATTAGGGTTGCCCCCCGTAAACACTGCAATTCAAACAGGGAGATTCTCCATGATCGAATCCCTCGAAAACCGCCGCCTTCTGGCGGGCTTCACCGCCCTCATCGATTTCCAGCCGCCCAACGTGCCCACCCAGTCGGGCTACAAGGCCGACACCGGGGCGGTTTTCGGCGATCGCGGAAACGGGCTCAGCTACGGCTGGAACGCGGCCAACAACAATGGAATCGACCGCAACTCCAAAAAATCCCCCAACCAGGCGTACGACACCTTCAACCAGATGCAGAAGAACGGCAATTTCACCTGGGAGATCGCCGTTCCCAACGGCACTTATGACGTCCGCCCCGTGGCCGGCGATGCGACCAGTGTTGATGCCTTCTATCACATTCTGGCCGAGGGGCAGAACATCATCTTCGGCCGGCCGTCCAGTCCCTATCAGCTCTGGATCGGCGGCAACAAGCCCATCAATGTCACCGACGGCCGGCTCACCATCAGCAATGGCGCCAGCGCGGTGAACAACAAGATCGCCTTCATTGAGATACGCAAGGCCGCGCCGACCATTCCCAGCAATCTCACCGCCACCGCGACCTCCTCCTCGACCATTCAGCTCAACTGGAAAGACAACGCCATCAACGAAGACAACTTCGTCGTGGAGCGCGCCGTCGGCTCCTCCTACAGCTTCCAGGCCATCGCCACACTCGGCCCGAATTCCACCAGCTTCCTGGATTCCGGCCTGGCGCCGGACACGCGCTATACCTATCAGATCCGCGCCACCAACGATGTCGGATCGTCCCAGCCTTCGTACGTGGCCTCCGCCACGACGCCCTCGATTCCCGGCTTGGCGCCGGCCGCCCCCACGAACCTGACGTTCAGCGTCTCCGGCAACGTCGCCACACTCACTTGGACCGACAATTCCGATAATGAGGACAAGTTCGTCATCCAGACCATCGGCTACAGCGGCGGATTCGAGACGCTTAAGGAAATCCCCGCCAATTCCACCTCCACCACCGTGTGGCTCCATTCCGCCACCATCAACAGCTACCGCGTCGTCGCCCGCAACAGCGCCGGCGGCAACTCCGATCCCTCGAATGTCGTCCAGATCGCCACCAAGCCCGAGCCTCCGATCTACCCCGGCGCCCAGGCCGTCTCCTCCACCGCCATCGACTTATTCTGGGATTCCCTCGACTCCTGCCAGTTCCACGTCGAGAAATTGATCGACGGCGTCTGGACGCGCATCGCTACTGATCTTGCCAACCTCACCTACCGCGACGCCGGCCTCACCCCCGGCACAACTTACTCGTATCGGATTATCGCCGTGGCGGCGAATGAGGCCGGCGACTCCGAGCCCAGCGACGTTGTCACAGCCACGACCGCTCCGCCGGCCGTCACCGGATTGCATGTCACCGCGACCACGGCCAGCACGGTCACGCTGGCCTGGAATGATCTGGCCAGCGAGAACGGCTATTACGTCGAGCGGTCGCTGGATGGCATCAACTGGACCGGCACGCTGCTGTACGCCAACACCACCAGCTACACCGTCACCGGCCTGACTTCCGGCCAAAACTGGCTCTTCCGCGTCAGCGGCTTCGTCTATGGACCGGTTCTCGGCGATCGCGGTGATGTCGTCAGCGCGACGCCGCATTAGCAGTCTGTCCTCCTCCCTATGCGGCCACTCTGCTCCTGTTACAATGACAGGAGTTGGGGGGCCGCAAGCCTTTTGGGGAGGTGTTGCCGCCGCCGCCGCGGCAGGGAGACTGCAATGAATCCGATCGAGCTGCTGGAAGGCCGGCAACTGCTGGCCGTCACGCCCATTGACCCGGCCAATTTCGTGCAGACCGTCAATAATCCCTACATGCCGCTGCTGCCCGGCACGACCTATGTATTCAAGGGGGTGCAGGATGGAAAACCGGCCAAGGGCCTCACCACCGTCACCCACCAGACCAAAGTGCTCATGGGAGTCACCACCACCCAGGTACACGACCGCGTCTATCTCAAGGGCAAGCTGATCGAAGACACGCTCGACTGGTACGCGCAGGACAAGGATGGAAACGTCTGGTATTTCGGGGAAGACAGCAAGGAAATCGAGAACGGGCAGGTGGTCAGCACGGAAGGATCGTGGCAGGCCGGGGTGAACGGCGCGCGGCCGGGGATTGTCATGGAGGCGCATCCCAAGGTGGGGGACTATTACCGGCAGGAGTTCGCGGGCAAAGTGGCCGCCGATCGGGCCAAGGTGTTGAACGTCAATACCCGGGCCGACGTGCCCTTTGCCGCGTTCAGTCACGTTTTGCAGACCAAAGAATTCACGGAGCTGGAACCGGGGGTGGTGGAGCAAAAGTTTTATGCGCGGGGAATTGGGTTCGTGCGGTCGGTGATGGTGAAGGGGGGGACGGAGATATTTAATCTGGTGGCGATCCGGTATTGAGGGGAGTGCTGGGTTTGATTCGAAGGACGGAGGAATGGCCGCAGATATCCTAGTACAGGCGATGCCCGCAACCCAAATGATGAAGGACGAATGACGAAAGACGAAAGAATGTCGAAGGACGAAGGACGAAGATAAGGATCGATGAGTACATCGATGCTTGTCGGGCAGGAGTGCCCGACCCACCGAAAGAAGACCCTCACCCCGACCCTCTCCCGGAGTACCGGGAGAGGGAGGAAAGGCAGCCGGCAGAAAAAATGGTGCGGACGATGGTGGGGAGAATTGAAATTGTGACGCCACAGCAGCGGGAGCTTTTGGCGCGGCTGGGGGCATCAAACGATACGGCCGAGCAATTGAAGTGCTATGGAGCGCTGGGAAGGTTCAAGGAGGTATTGCTGGAGAATTATCTGCTGAGGGGGGGGCGAGTGTGCGGCGGTTTATTCAGGAGAATAAGATTGAATTGAGGACGAGGGAGTGAACATGGGTAAGGGATGGAAGAAAGCGGGTGGAGGGTGATGAGGGTAGAGAGATTGAGTGCTTTGGAGGCTTTGGCCGTGCTATGATGGTGTGCAATCGGAGGTCCTTATGAGCGGCCTGTCGTTGTTCGACGTATTGATGTGTTCAACCAGCAACGGTGGGAAGGGTTCAATCGCGGGTAGTTCTGGGGCGCGTCTGCCAGAATTGGCCGATCAATTGGTTGAATCGAGTCTGAATGACCATCACGAATTAGAGAAGCTGGACCGTCTTTTGGCACCGGGGCAGCCGAGCAATGGGACATGCAAGTTGCAGCGCTGATGCGCGGAATGCATGAGCAATGGGCGCGCGATGCTGAAGGTGTATTAGAAAGGGGATCTCAGGTAATACGATTGGGAGGCAGTGTTGAAAGAGTCCCGGAGCTGCGCGATCAACATGGGCGAGTGCGAGCGATGTTGATTGTAAGCTTGCACGACATTGTCGAGGGCCGCCGGCAAGCAAGAGAGGGAAATTCCCACACGGTCGAGGAGGTCCGGCGTGAGCTACGCCTTGGCACTAAGCGATAATGCAATCCAAGGCTTGCGTGGGATTGAGGCATGGCTCGCGGAGGAGACGTTGGATGAGCTTGAGGCTTTGGCCGATGTGCCCGAAAGAATCGGGGCGAGCGTGTCGGCGACGGCAGTTTTTGACTTCACTCGCGAACGGGGGGTCATTAGTCCATCATATATTTTTGGTGGTTTGGGCCGATGATGTGGCCAAATTACTGACAGTAGAGGCGATAGGTCACTATGCTCGTGCGGCTGGAGAGTTGCCGGGCGCGGCAGAATGAGAACGGAGTACACAAATGGCCGACGTATCGATAGCGGATGCCCTGCGGGGCAAGGCGGCGGTTGGGGAGATGGTGACGATCAAGGGGTGGGTGCGGACGCGGCGGGATTCCAAAGGGGGGTTTTCATTTATTGCCGTCAATGATGGGTCGTGCTTTGATTCGATTCAGGTGGTCGCGCCGGGAGCGCTTTTGAATTATTCGTCGGAGGTGATGCATCTGACGACGGGATGCTCGGTCATCATCACCGGGAAACTCGTGCAGTCGCAGGGCAAGGGACAGGGGGTGGAGATCGCGGCCGAGGAGGTGAAAGTTCTGGGGTGGGTGGATAATCCGGATACGTATCCGGTTTCGCCCAAGCAGCACACGTTTGAGTATCTGAGGGAAGTGGCGCATCTGCGGGCGCGGACGAATACGTTTGGGGCGATCACGCGGGTGCGGAATTCGCTGGCGCAGGCGGTGAATCGGTTTTTTCATGAGCGGGGATTCTTCTGGATTCATACGCCGATCATCACGGCCAGCGACTGTGAGGGGGCGGGGGCGATGTTCAAGGTCTCTACGCTCGATCTGGCGAACATTCCGAAAAATCCGGAGGGAAAGATCGATTTTGCGCAGGATTTTTTTGGGAAGCAGGCTTATCTCACCGTGTCGGGGCAGTTGAATGTTGAGACGTACTGCATGGCGATGAGCAAGGTGTACACATTTGGGCCGACGTTTCGGGCGGAGAATTCGAATACGACGCGGCACCTGGCCGAATTCTGGATGATCGAGCCGGAGATCGCGTTTGCGGATTTGAAGGCGGATGCGGATTTGGCTGAGGAATTTTTGAAGTACATCTTTCGGGCGCTGTTGAAGGAGCGGCCGGATGACATGAAGTTTTTCGCGGAGCGGATTGACAAGGGCTGTATTGAGCGCGTGGAGAAGTTCGTGGATTCGAATTTTGAGCGGATGAGTTACACGGATGCGATTGGGGCGCTGGAGAAATCGGGGAAGAAGTTTGAGTTTGCGGTGAATTGGGGGATGGATTTGCAGACGGAGCACGAGAGATATCTCACCGAGGAGTTGGTGGGGCGGCCGGTGGTGGTGATGAATTATCCGAAGGACATCAAGGCGTTTTACATGCGGATGAATGAGGATGGGAAGACGGTGGCGGCCATGGATGTGCTTGCGCCGGGGATTGGGGAGATTATTGGCGGCTCGCAGAGGGAGGAGAGGCTGGATGTGCTGGATGCGCGGCTGGATGAGATGAAGCTGGATAAGCACGCCTACAACTGGTATCGCGATTTGCGGCGGTATGGGACGGTGCCGCACGCGGGGTTTGGGCTGGGATTTGAGCGGACGATTTTGTATGCGACGGGGATGGCAAATATTCGCGATGTGATCCCGTTTCCGCGGACGCCGGGGAATGCGTCTTTCTGAGACCTTTAGGCCCCTTTAGGGCAGTCGAAACGAGCGCGGGTGAAATGTAAAATCCGGGGCGTGAAGGTTTTACAGTACTTATTGGTGCATCATCGGACCCTGCGGGTGGCGGACTACCCAGCGGATGGGGTTTATTCGTTGCGCGAATTTGATTCGGAGGCAGAGGCGTATCGATACCTTCAGCGATTTGCGCGGAATCCGGTGGCGATGGAGCGGCTGGAGGAGTTGTTGGATGATGAGGATGAAGAGGATGGGGAAGACGAGGAGGAGGAAGAGGAATCAGGGCATACGGGCAGATCGCGGGGGCCGGCGCAGGCGGTGAAGAAGAAGCGGGATATTCTCGTCGAGATTGCGGAGCTGATTGCGGAGGAGGAGCTGGGGGTGGCGGAGGCGGTTGCGCGATTCAATCCGCCGACGAAGCTGGATGATGCGCGGGAGGAGCCGCCGCCACAGCCGCCGCCTCCATTGCCGCGGCCGACGAAGAAGCTGACGTGGATTGAATTCAAGGTGGTGGATGATGCGAGCGGCAAGCCGGTGAACTGGGTTCGGCTGGTGGTGCGGACGCCGGATGGGAATCAGACATATCAGACGACCAATTCGGAGGGGCTGGTGCGGATGGAGGAGCTGGAGCCAGGGATGTGTGATGTGTCTTGCGAACTGAAGAACCCGACGATGCAGGATATGCTGGCGTTTATGGGAATGGGAGAAACGAGTGCGGGAGCGAGCGGCGAGGAAGAAGGGGCAAACGGCCAGAATCAGAAGCCGGGGACGATGCGGATTGCGGATATCGAGCGGCACAAGGTGAAGACGGGCGAGACGCTGGATGGGCTGGCCAAGAAGGCGGGGATGACGTGGAAAGATCTGGCCAAGTTTAACTGGGGGACGGATGTGCCCAGGGAGATCAACGGCGCGCTGCGGCGATTCGTGGGGTGTACGAAAAAGACAGCGGACGGGGCCAATTACAAGTTTGATGATACGGATGATCCGGGGATCGTGCTGATTCCCAAACCATGGAAGCAGGAAGGGCTGGCAACAGGCGAAACGCACGTGGTGCGAGTGTCAGCGCCGAAGCTGGAGCCGAAGCGATTTCGGTTTTCGATCTGAAGAATGGTGACTTATGGCATGGACGAAGAAGATTGCGCCGGGGCGGATCGTGTGGGCGTTCGGAAAGCCGTATCAATTTCATCCGGTGAAGCTCTACGACGGGGCCGCGGTGGTGCTGCTGAACGATGCGAATTATGCGGGGGGGACCAAGGGGAAGAAATATCAGAAGACGAAGATCATGCTGCACGCCACGGGGGGAAACAGTCCGGGATCGGGGACGGCGGACTACATGATCAACATCAGCCACTACGCCGCGCACCTGATCGTGGAGCGGACGTCGAAGGGGACGGTTGGCACTCCAGCGCGGGCGGCGCGAACCGACCCCAAGTTGCGGGCTGATGCGGTGCTGGATGATGGGACCGATTTCGTGGATGTGGTGCAGTCGGGGGAGCTATATGACTGGCTGGCGCACGGGAGCAACTGGAATCGGAGCATGATCGGGATCGAGCACACCAACGTGGAGAACACGTGGGAGAATGCGAAGGACGAGACTCTGGACGCGGCGGCGGTGGCGAAGAACCGGCGGCCGCGGGACCTCAATCGATTCTACAGGTTGAAAGCCACGGATGGTCCGCCCGCCTTCACGCGAACGGAGTATCAGGCGTATGAGGATGCGCAGTACAACTCGATGATTTTGATGCTGCGTTCGATCTGCATCGAGCAGCGCATACCGCGGCAATTTTTTGGGGACAACTGGAAGGACAAAGCGCGGCGGCGGGTGCCGTGGAAGCGGGTGGTGAAGGATGGCGTTCCGCAGGTGGACGCCAACGGGAATCCGGTTTGGGAGGTGGATTTCTCGCCGGGCTCGGCAAACGATCGCGAGGAGTATGGGAGACTGGAGCGGTTCCGGGGGATCATCCGGCACAGCAACGTACACCAGGACAAGAGCTGTCCGGGGATCATCGCGTATACGCGGCTTTACCGGGGCGTCACCGATGAGTGGTGGATGCCGGTGGAGATCGATGGAGCAGAGCGGAAGTATTATTCGGGGCCGTTCTGGAATCCGATTTTCACAGCGCCGGACAATGGGGGGAAGCCCAGCAAACCGTCGTTGTGGCGGTGGCTGGGAAATGCAGCGCCGGTGGGGACGACATTGAATCTGGCGGACATCGAGGCGCTGACGGAGACGCGCAGTTACTTCAATCTGACCAGCACCGGGGTGGAGACATATTACAAGCGATGCGAGACGCGGGCGGGGGGGCTGTTCCCAGTTGGGCTGAACCTCGTCTGGCACGGGGGGATTCACCTGGAGGTGAAGGAAGGCAATCCGATCGTGTATGCGGCCGCGTCGGGGACGATCGTGGCGGCGCGGATTACCAGCATGAAGGACACGGATGAAGAGCCGGGATTCGGGTCGCAGCGGTTTGTGCTGATCCGGCACGCGGTCTATTGGAAGACGGAGAACGATCCCGACGGGCCGCCATCGACGGGGCCGGATGATCCGCCGGCGAAGCGCATCAATTACACAGGGGCGGATGCGGCGGATGGGAATCCGAGCAATCCGATGTATGTATTTTCACTCTACATGCATCTGGGCCCGCTGGCCGACCCGTATTCGCAGGCCGATGGCAACCCACGGTGGTACAACCTGTGGCTTCGCAAGCAGGCGCTGGCGAAGGGGCTGGCGCCGGATGCCGATCCGCCGGTGGTGCCGTCAAAAGAGGACCTGGACAAGATCATTGGAGTGAACGATCAACGGGGGAGGGTTTTCAATCCGGACATTGAGGTCAGCGTTGGAGATGTTCTTGGGCGCGCGGGGGAATTCGCGGATTTTGACAATCCGAAGGTCAAAAGACAGTTGGTGCATTTTGAGATTACCTCGCACAAGGATTTTGAGGTGACCATCGCGGGCAATCGCAGCGCCAAGGACCTGGACGAGAATCAGATCTCGGATGTCGCCCTGATAAATAAAGAGATCACGGCCGCGGGGGGCTCGCCGCTGGCGGCAGCGCCAAAGTTGCGCGATCTTCGAGTGCTGCACATGAGCACCTGGGGTTGGAACAAGGGAATGGCGTTTGAGGCGATTCTGCTGGACCCATTGTGGGGGTCGCAGTTGTTGCACGTGCAGCGGATGATGTGGTTTGAGGATGCGCTGGCGGCCAATCCGGTGCTCAAGAAGCAACTGGGCGACAAGCCACTGTTCTGGCACTATCACCCCATCACTTTCATGGCGGCGATCAACCGGCTGATCGTGGCGGAGAATCGGGAGATCATCGAGGCGCCGTGGCAGGGGGCGGTGGCGAACGTCGAGGTGAATGACGACTATTTCCTCACCGATTTCTTTGACTATGACGCCACGGTCAATCCGCCGGTATGGCGGCCAGTGGCGGCGGATGCCAAGAAGGTGGAACCGTATCAGGAGGGGAAATTCAGCTTCACGCGGGCGGACCTGGCATGCCGGGAAAGCACGGCAGCGCCGGTCGTGCCGCACTCACCCAATGTCAGTCCACCCAGGCAAACACAGTTTTCGCTGGCTTTGCTTGAGATCGTTCAGCGGGTGCGCGACCGGCTGGGATCGGCGGTTGACATCAGTTGCGCATATGTGTGCTCGACGCACACGGTGGAAACAAGCCGCTGCTGCCGGAGTGATGTTGTCCACATCTTCGAGCACATGCACGGCATTGCCGTGGACATCAGGCCGCCGGGGAATGCGACGCCGGCGACGGTGAAGGCGCTTTGGGCCGAGGTGAAGACGGTTTGCGATGATTTCAACAAGGCCGCGGTGTTGCACGCAGGCAGGGCGTGCTGTGGGAACCTGCCCAGCAATTACACCAAGGTTGAATTCAAGGCGCAGGATGACCCGGTCACGGCGAAATTGAATGCGGGAACAGCCCTGAGCGCGGCGGAGGCGAGGGCGTTTGCGGCGCATATTGCGCTGGTGGCTTAACGCACGGCGAAGCCGGCGGGATGTCCATATTTATGAATGTGCTGTGATGCGCTGGCTGGATCTGTTGAAGAGGCGCGCGGCGGGAGGGAGGGAAGGTATCTGATTGTCGGCCCCGTGGTGAAACGTCGCTTTTGTGTCGGGACGGAGAGAATGAGCCAGGACGTAATTCCCGACCGCCTTGCCCGTGGCCAGGCCGGCGGTGTTGTCGAAATCCCAGTGGATGCCGGCGTAGATTCGGCTGATTCCGGCCTCGTTGGCGGCCTGGGAAAAGCTGGTGAAGGTGCGCGCGCTGGCGGCGGGGTTTTCGCTTCCCGTGGTGAACGTGATGCGGTCGGTGCCGAAAAAGCCGGCCAAGATGGTTGCGGCGGCGGCGCTGAAGGTGGAATGGCCGGAGATGTAGGAGGGGAACGGGGGCGTGGTGAGCAGTGGAGACCAATCGGCATCGGGCATGGTGTTGGGGTCGCCGTCGGCGGCAGCATTGTGAATCGCGGTGACGGGGCGGCAGAAGTTGTAGAAATATTTGGAGTCCCAGGAGGCAATACCCGCGTCGGCGAGGGCGACGTTGAGCAGCGCGAAGAGACGGGCATTTTCGGCCAGCGTGTTGTGCTGCTGGTGGGCGACGTCGGCGGCGATGAGGTTCCAATGGCCGGGCGGCGTGGCGGTGCCCGCGCCGTCGGCCCAGAAGAGGGCGATGTCGGTTTGGTCCTGGGTGCGCGTGATGCTGTTGGCCGAGCCGATCGACTTCACCTGATTGAACGCGGCGGTGAATTCCTCGCTGGTGATCGAAGGCGGCGGCGGTGGACGAAACTGGTCGCCGCTTTCGAGGGCAAAAGGCGTCACCTGCGGCCACTGCGGCAGCAGGGGCGGGGCGAAGGCCGGCGGCGTGGGCTGCCAATCATCGGGGGCAGCGCCGGGGGTGTATGAGACGATCGCATCGGCTCCATCATCCTCCCGGGCGGCGAGAATCTGTTTAGCGGCATTTCGGCCGATGGCGATGCCTTTGTTTTGGGCCGGCCCATCAGGAACGCGGGTGAGGGATGACTCGAGCGCGTCATCAAAAATCGCTTTACGACTGGGATAGAGAGCCGTGAGGGTGTCATGAGCGGCGCGGGCCGTGGCGGCGGCTTCAGAACCTTTATCGGGGCCCTTCCGCTGGGCGAGGTAACCCGCATAGCCGCCATCGATGGTGTTGACGGCGTCGTAGATGGCCAAATGGACAATGGCAATGTTGCGGGCGGCATAGGGGGGCGGGGTTTTTTGGGCGCGGATGGAATCCAGGAGGATGGAGTTCCAATAGAGGACAGGATCAGCGGAGAACAGTTGCCGAGGTTCGAGGGATTCGAGGAGGTCGTGCATTGGTGAAATCCCAGAGATCGCTCACCCCACCGGCATGGGGAGCAAGCAGGAAATTTAGCGGAGATTTGGTGAATCAGGGAACGGGAGTTTTGGCAGAAGAGATCGGCTGGGGGGAGCAATTGTTATCCAGTTTACCAACGGGTACACCGCATTCGGGGCAAGTCGTGGAGCTGGCGCGGAGGTCGTAGCCGCAAGTGGGGCAGAGGTTCTTTGAGAGGCGGAGTGGGACCCGCCTTGCAACATTCGCCGCAGGTTCCGGCGCTAGTTCAGCGCCCCCTCTTCGGGAACATTTCGGGTAACCACATCCCGCTCATCGGCGGTGCCCAGGCGTGATTCGGTGGAGAGCAGATAGGTGCTATCGGCGAACTCGTTGGACACAACGTATTTGCGCTTGTTGGATGACGGAACGATGATTCTGAACAATCCCCATGCCGGCAACAGCCCGAAAAAAGCCGTCGGCGCGGCGAAAGGGAAGACATAGGAACTTGAAGCTGAGGTAACCCCTGCGGCTATGCCCTGGCTCTCGTGGTGGCCAAAACCCCACTGCCTGGGCTGCTTGGTCAACGCGAACGCGTTGCCGGCATAGCCCGCCTCCAACGGGGTCTGCGACCAACCGTTTTTAGCAAACTCGGATAATTGGGAATCGGCCTGGGCCTGATTTTTCGCCGTCCAGCTCTCCTTGGTGGAGTTCCAGTACACCCCGGCCTCCCCGGAGGCGATGGTGAAGATGGTTCGGGTAAAAGCGCGCCCGTCCTGGGTAATACTGCGGTATTGCAGTTGTTCCGACACCCAATAACTGCGGACCCAAAGGGAAGCACAGCCCGCGAACAGGAGAAAGGTTACGGTTCGAAAAATCCAGCGGATCATGATTCTGTGATTATCGGTGCGCCGCGGGGGTGGGTTTATTGACTCGTGAATCCGTGCTTGTCGCGTCGGGGCGGTTCGATTACCGTTTTGGCTCGCCTGGAGATCGGAAAATGTGGTGTTGGGGGGAATTCCACGCGGAGCAGATGATATGAACCTTGGCGCTGGTGTCGCTGACAGGAGTTTTTGTCTCCGTCAATGGCTGGTTTGGCTGGCGATCCTGGGCCTGTGGTTCATCACCGGCTGCTCGGGCGGGCCAAAGGCGGTGCAGCCGGACTTGCAGGCCACGATTGACCGCAAAATCGTCGAATATCCGGCCGAAACCGAGCTGAAACCGTTCATCGAGGGTCTGACGGCGCCGACGGCGATCGCCTTTGACGCCAGCGGCACACTTCTGATCGCCGAGGGCGGATTTGATGGGCACCGGGCGCGGATTATCGGTTTTCAGGCCGACGGGACGTACATCGAGGTTTATCCGCGTGGCCGCCGGTTCCCGTTCGGGCTGGGGGGGGACAAATTCCAGGTCCATGGGCCCATCGGGGGGATGGCCGTGGCCAACCGGCGGATTTATGTGACCCATCGGGACGAAAACGGCCGGGGAATGATCACGGCCTTTGGATATGACGGCTCACACACGACGATCGTGGCCGATCTGCCGGCCCAGGGGGACTATTCGGTGAGCGATATCGCCCTGGCAAGCAACGGCCGGCTCTATTTTGGCGTCGGCACGGTGACCAACAGCGGGGTGGTGGGCATCGACAACATGACCTGGCTGCGGGAATACCGGACGCTGGCGGACAAGCCGTGGGGTGATCTTTATCTGCTGGGGCGGCGATTTGATACCGTCAATCCGTTCGCGGGGATTTTTGGCGGGACCGACATCGCGGTGACCGCGCCGTTTCAGCCGTTTGGAAGAAGCATCGAGACGCGGATTCCACATGCGACCAATGGCAAGCCCAACGCGGCGGTATATTCCGTCGATCCCAATGGCGGGGATCTGCGCGTGGAGGCGCATGGGATTCGAAGCCCGGCCGGACTGGGATTCAGCGAGCCGGGACTGCTGTACATGACCAACCAGGGGATGAAGCTGCGCGGGACCAGGCCGGTGAAGGATGATCCGGATGTGATGCTGCGGATGGTTCACGGGCAGTGGTATGGCTGGCCGGATTTCAGCGCGACGCTGCAGGATATTCGCGACCCGAAATTTCAGCCGCCGGTGGAGATGATCGTCAAGAGTGGCTACCGCGATCTTTCATTCCTGATCGACCACGAGCGAAGCGGCCTGACGCCCCCCAATCCCAACAGCAATCTCCTGACCGCCGAATTTCGGCCGTTGGCCGGGGCGGCCAAGTTTGATTTTGCCCCACCCAGCGGGCCGTTCAGCAAAATGCGCCAGGGCGGAAATGTGGCGCTGGTGGCGCTGATGGGGGATCGTGCGCCATTTGATTCCGGTGGGCTGAAGCTCACCGGGCCGACGGGATTTAAGGTGGTGCAGGTGAATGTGGATGATCGGACGGTGAAGGATTTCATCCGCAACACACGCGAGGGCCCGGCCAGCCGATATGACGGCGATGTGGGGCTGGAGCGGCCGATTGATGTGAAATTTGGGCCGGATGGGGCGATGTATGTGCTGGACTTTGGCTTTATGGAGATGAAGAAGGGGCGGGAGCACGTGCGGGGAGAGACGGGGAAGATTTATCGGCTGGTGGGAGTGACGACCAAGTGATGGGTGCGGCATTGGGCGTGGGCCGGGGGACAACAAACTGCATGAGCGGCCAGGTCATGCGTGTATACACCTCGCAAAATGCGCGCCCGGATTCATTACCGGTTTTAGCGTCATAACTCACGCGCAGACGAAAGAACTCAGCGTCAATGAGCCGAGGGCTGCTCAGGGTCGCGCTGTCACCAAGAGCCATCGTCTTTGGATGTGCATCCCGCCAAAAATGTCGTCGGCTGGGCTCGAAACTGAGCGGTTGATCGATGAGTGTCGTTGCTGACTGGGTTAGATGAACAATCCAGCTGGTGGTTTGAGTGGCTTGAAAAAGGAAGATGCCACTCGGAAAGAACGCGCAGCCATCGATGAAATAGTCAGAGTTTATTGGGCTCGTGCCGTAACGATGGTCGCAAAACCCCAGCGAGTCAGTCGCAAAGTCATGGAGGCTATGCCAGTCCCGCTCAAACTCCACTCGAATCTGTGCCAGCGGGTTTGAGAACTGCCAGTGATGAGAGGAGTTGAGCGTGGTCAGGTGTAGAGGTGGGGAGGAGGCCAAGGGCAGGACATCGACCTTGCGCATGTAGAGCGCGAATTCCAGACCAGCAGGGCTGAGATTAGGGAATGATCTGATCGCGGGGATGCGCCCAAGTTCTCCGTGCAAGCCGCCGCGATAACACTGGATGATTTCCTGGCAGGAGTAATCTCCAGGAAGTGGCGGAGCCACGCGCGTGGGAGTTTTGCAATACCGCCGATAGGCTTTGACGTAATCGGAGTCGAGCAAGTAGCCATTCCAGAGGGAGATGCGCAGGAACAGGTCTTGTTTGGCATCATAAGTGCAAAATCGCCAGGTTTCGTATCCACCCGGAGCGCGAACGTTATGCGATTGGGTTGAGGAGGATTCATCGTAGAGCGGGACGAGCGGCATCTGGGCGGGTATTCTGGCGGGCAAAGAGAGGAGCAGCAATGAGGATTGCCAGGTTCATGTCGGGCGGGAAGGTGCAGACGGGGAAAATGGTCGATGATCGCAGCGCCCTGCAGATCGAGGGAGACCTGTTTGGTTCGTACCGGGTGACCGATCAGAAGCTGCCAATTGAGAAGCTGCTGGCGCCGATTGTGCCTACGGACATACTGTGCATCGGGCTGAATTACCGGGAGCACGCGAAGGAGAGCAACTCGGAAGTTCCCAAGAATCCGATGCTGTTCATCAAGGCCAGCAACACGCTGAATAATCCGGGGGATGCGATCCCGGTTCCGCGATTGAGCAAGGAGATTGATTATGAGTGCGAATTGGCCGTGATCATCGGCAAGACGGCCAAGAATGTTTCGCGGGAGCGGGCGCTGGATCATGTGTTTGGATATACCTGTGCGAATGATGTGAGCGCGCGGGATTGGCAGCGGGAAAAATCATTGGGCGGCGGGCAGTTTGCGCGGGGAAAAAGCTTTGATGGCTTCTGTCCGCTGGGACCGTGGATTGTGACGCGCGATGAGATTGGCTATCCGAATAATCTTCGGATCAAGACCATATTGAATGGTCAGGTGATGCAGGATCACACAACGGGGGACATGATTTTTGATGTGCCGGCGTTGATTGAGTCGCTCTCCAGCACGATGACGCTGCGGCCGGGGGCGGTGATCCTGACGGGCACGCCGCAGGGCGTTGGCTTTGCCCGCAAGCCGCCGGTGTGGATGAAGGAGGCGGATCAGGTTGTGGTGGAGATTGAGAAGATTGGGCGGTTGGAGAATGCGGTAGGGACGGGGAGTTGAACAAATCAGAGCGAAGCGAGCACGAAGCTCGCTAAAAAAACCAGGAACAGAACCAGAAGAATGCCGATCCAAAATCCACGCCAATCCCATTTGTAATGGACATAGGAGGCGATGAGGGCGAAGAGAATCAACGGGAGCAGGGCGAAAACTTTCGCGGAATATTCTGCAAGGAGAAGAGTGCTCGCCACGGTAAACAGACCAAATATTCCGCCGAAGGCCATTTGTCCCCACAGCGGCATGCCGAATCGAGCGGAGGTTTCTTTCCGTTTGTTGGCGTAGGGCAGGACCGGCAAGGGCGCCGATGGCGGGCCTGGAACCTGCGGAGGATCGTCGGATGGCCTTGGCATTTCAGTTATTGGTTGAGAAAGCAGATGCCTTCGATGAGCGAGGTGAAGCCAGCGCCCAGGAGGAGGCCGATCAGCAGGTATTTGGCCGTGCGCCGGAAGCGGCGGAAGAGGAACATGGTTGTTGCCAGGGCGGCGATGCAGAGAAATCCGAAGAGGATCGCCGGCCACATGGGCGGGGGATGGGGTGGATGCTTGAGGTCATAGTCGGAGACGTCCCAGACGAAGAGGCCGAGGCCGGAGGTGGCGGCGATGCCGATGGCGAGGCCGAGGAGGATGAGGAAGGTGCGGAGGAGGATTTTGGGGCCGGAAGGATGGGTGGGGGGAGGGGAGTCGGAGAGGATTCTTGGTGGCGGCGGATTGGAATCGTCCGAGGCCATTGCATCGACAACCTTAGCGAAAAAGGCGGAAATAACACAGGCCTTCGAGGACGAGAATGATTAAGCGCCCGATCAAGACGCCCTTGAGGAAGCCCCAGGAGTTCTGGCGGAAGAAAAGATAGAGGCCCAAGCACAGGAGGAGGCAAAAGACCGTGCCCGTAATAATGACATAGCGGCCGTAGGGAAAGGAAAACGAACCCACCCACGCGGCAGCGGCGCTGCCGAACATGATGAGAGCGGCCAAGAAGAAGAGCAGAATGCAAGTCAAGGCACAACCAAGGGCAGCGCGCAGAGCCTCGTTGGTGGGCGGAGGATCGTCCGGAGAATGGTAGTCGAGGGTTGGGGCGCGGTCGTCTGGCATGCACTCACGGGCGAGGCGCCCGTGCCACATTTGTACCACAGAGCACGGGCAAAATGCCGGTCTTACGTTTGCGCGTCACTGGGTTCCAACGATTCGGCCGATTTGATAAACCGGGAAAACCAGCCGCTTCCGGCCGCCAGTTCCTGCGGCGAGCCGGATTCGGTGACTCGACCTACTTCGATCACGTACACCATATCCGCCTGATTGATCAGGCTGGGTCGGTGGCTGGTCAGCACGGTGGTTCGGCCGGCCATGAGGCGATCCAAGGCGGCAATGATGGTGGCTTCGGAATCGGGTTCGACGGAGCTGGTGGGTTCATCCAGAAGTAGGATTGCGGGATTGGCCAGGAAGGCGCGGGCGATGGAGATGCGCTGTTTTTGGCCGCCGGACAGGCGCACGCCGCGCTCGCCGACTTTGGTCTCGTAGCCCCTGGGC
>DASYUA010000142.1:0-4778 GCA_036001665.1 Tepidisphaeraceae bacterium | reverse complement strand
CGCCACGATCAACTCGCACCCCTTCTTCTCCGACCACCTCCACAATCCCCCCGCCCCCCCAAAAAACAGTCCCCCCTCTCTCCCCAGCGCAATCGTCGAAACATTCGTCCCCCGATGCACCGCGCGCCTCTCACCCTCACTCAATTCATAAACCACATCCCTCGGAATATCCGTCCACGACAACTTCCGCGCTCGAAAATCCCAGATCGGCCCCTCCCCACACCGATCCCCGCCGTCCACGACGATTTCCACCCGATTCTCCTTCATCGCGCCCCCGTCTCCGACGTCACCACCTCAAACCCGCGCGGCGGCGCTGCGCCCGCCGGCGTCTCATACGACAGCGCCACCGCCGCCATCAGCGCCAGCACAATCGCGATCCACGTCCTCCCCGTGATCTTCTCATGAAAAATCGGCACTGCCAGCACCACCGTCAGCGCTGGATACAGCGAATAAAGGGCCGTCACAATCGACGCCTTCCCATCCCGATACGCCGCAAACAGCGCCAAGCCTCCAATGCCGATCAGCGCCCCAAACGCAATCGCCACTCCCCACGCCTTCCCGGAAATATGCCAGGTTATCGGCTCGATTTTTCCGATCTGCCCCAGCCACCAAAGGACAATCGCCACCGGCACAAACGCCAGCGCAAACAGCACTGTCGACAATTCCGTTGAGATATATTTGGTCGCCACCTTCTGAAGCACCGCCGCGACGCCCCACAGCACCAGTGCCACGATCGCATACGCCATCCATTTGCTCATCAGTTTCTGCGATCCGCCCGCCGCCCCTCCTCCTTCGGCCGGTGCATTGAACAGATAGATCGCCACCAGCGCGATCACCACCCCCGCCCCCTGAACCCGGTTGATCCTCTCCCGCAACAGCAGCATCGCCAGAAAAATCGTCACCAGCGGCACCAACCCCGTCAGAGGAATGACAATTGAAGCCTCCCCACCATTCCGCAGCGATAACAACAGCGCCAAATTCCCCACGCTCGCCGTCAACCCCACCCCAAACGCAGCCATCCCCCCATACAAAAAATTCGTCCCCTGCCTCACCCGCGGCGAAAGCAGAAACAGCAGCGATGTCGCCACTACCCCAATCGTCGAAATCACCTGCGTCGCGGCTGGCGGCAATTCCCGATCCGCAAACTTGCTGACAATCCCCCATACCCCCCACAGCACGATCGCCACCATCGTATAAACCAGCCACGCCGAGCGCTGTGGTTGAATCGCCGTCATAAGCTCCCGCTTTCAAAGAGGATCTGTCCCGACAACTCAATCTTCACCCCCACCGCAAACTCCCTCACCACCTCCATATTCACCTCCACCCCCAACCCCGCCTTCTCCGGCAAACTCACCATCCCCTTCCCATCTCTCTCCAGCCCCTTGACCAGATCAAACGCCAGCCTCGACCCCGCCGCCGGATATTCCAGGTACTTAAACTCCTCCTGATCCGCGAACACGTGCAGCGCCGCCGCCAGGCTCAATCTCGACTTGAACGTATGGTTCACATACGTCACTCCCTTCGCCGCCGCCTGCTCGCAAATCATCCGCGCTGGCGTGATCCCTCCAATCCTACCCGCATCGATCTGAATAAAACTCACCCCCGCGTTTTCCAGATAATCCTCCGCCGCCCGCGCTGACCCGCAATTTTCCCCCGCCGCAATCGGGATCGCCGGCCTTCGGTGCGCAAGTCGGTGGTATCGCCCAATCGCATCCGGATGCAGCGGCTCCTCCAGCCACGTCACCCCAAATGGCGCAAACCGCCGCGCCCGCTCCAAAACCGTATCCACATCATCCCCCCACGCCACTCCCGCATCCACCATCAGCTCGGCCTGATTTCCAATCCCCTCCCGCGCTGCCCTCACCAGCGCCTCATCAAACGCCGCATCCTTCGACCCCAGCGGCCCCCACCCAAACTTCATCGCCCGAAAACCTCTCTCCCTCAGTCCCCGCGCCACCTTCAATGTCTCCTCCGGCGAATCCCCAAACAAAACCGAGGCATACGGCAACTTTGGATACTGCTTCTTCTGTAGGTCCGGCTGTGCCGGACGAGGATTGTCCGGCTCAGCCGGACCTACAGATCCCAGCAACTGATAAACCGGCCTCCCCAGTTTCTTCCCCACCACATCCCACAGCGCAATATCCGCCCCGCTATAAGCATGATGAATCTGCTGAATATCCAGCCCCTGCCGCAACACCTTCCCCCTCAGCCTTCTCACATCCTCCACCGAATCAATTTTCTCCCCCACCAGCGACTCCCGAATATTGATGATGTTCCCGTGCGACATCGGACAGCAGTAAACACTCAGCGACACCAGCGGCGAAGCATCACACTCCCCCCATCCCTCACTTCCCTCATCAGTCCGCACCCTCACCAGTAACGTATCCTGCGTCCCATCCGCCGCCGCCGTCACCTTCGGCATCTTCAAATAAATCGGATCCACCGCCACAATCTTCATGACTTGGCCCCCATATCAAATAACAATTTCAACACACCCCCCGGCCCATGCGCCATCTTCAAAAAACTTTCCTGCCCCTCCTCCAATCTCCTGGTCTGGGTCCACTTCAAAAGCGGCCCCTGTCCACTCTCAATCAACCTCACCGACTCCAAAAAATCCGCCGGCGTATAAGCAAACGAAGTGAATATCGTCTGCTCATTTCGAATCATCTCCACAAACGGCAGGCTCGTCTCATTCTCCCCCAGCCCCAAAAACGCCATCCTCCCCCCGCGCTGGCAAACCGCCACCGCCAGTCTTCTCGTCTCCGAAGCTCCCACCGCCTCAAAAACAAAATCGACCAAACCAACCCTCTCCCGAGCCTTCTCATCATCACTGTTAATCACTTCATCCGCCCCAATCTCCTTCGCCGCCTCCAATCTCTCCTCATTCTTATCCACCACCACAATTCTTCCGATCCCACGTGCCTTCGCCACCGCCACCCCCAGCGCCCCCATCGTCCCCGCCCCCAATATCGCCATCGTCTTGGGCCTCTCATTCATCGCCATCCGAAAACAATGCACAATATTCGCCAGCGGTTCCGCCCAAACCGCCCTCTCATCCGAAACTCCATCCGCAATCTTCCTCACCTGCCCACTCGGCACCGCCACAAATTCCGCATACGCCCCCTGCACCCGATCCATCCCCAGCAACCTCCACTGCGCGCACGTATTCTCTTTCCCCTTCCGGCAAGCCTCACACTTCCCACAACTAATCAATGGATTGACATAAACCCTCTCCCCCGCCTTCACGTTCCTCACCCCATCCCCCAATTCCTCCACCACCCCCACCGCCTCATGCCCCAGCACCAACCCTGGCTTCCTCCTTGGACTGTGCCCCAAAAATCCCGAAATATCCGACCCACAAATCCCCGCCGTCAAAACCCGCAGCAACACCTCCCCATCCCGCGGCCTTGGCGCAGCCATCTCCTGCATCTCCACCTTCTCGGTCCCCACCAGCACCAGAGCCTTCATCTTTTCGTACCACGGGCGTCTCGCCCGTGCTCCAGAGACTCAATACCCAATCCCCTTCTCCGTCTTCTCCTTCAGCCTCTCCCGCAACTGCGCCAAATACAAACTCCCTGGCACCACCTTCACCCCATGCGAATCATAAATCCCCTCCGCCAGCACCGGCTCCTTATCAAACGGCCGCGCCCGCTTCACCCTCTCCCACGAACACCCAATCGCCCAATTAACACATCCCGGCGGATTTTGCACAATCGACCCCTTAGCCGAACAATTCCAAGCCACCCCCCATCCCACCGTCCACCCATGCCCCGACCCCATCTCCCCCCGATTCATAAAATCAATCCCTCCCTCCGGCACCTGACAATTTTCCACCAGCAACCCCGTCGCCCACCGCGCATGCGGCTGCACGTGCCCATCTCCCCGAAACACGCAATCCTTCACCACAATCGGCCCCGAAATCCTCGGCCCCGTGATGAAATAAAACAAATTGTCCCCCTTCACCGTGCACCGACTAAAAAGCAATTGCGTCCCACCCCCCGAAAAATCCGCCGGCTTCGCCGCCCCCTGCGTCGCCACATCGTGCGTGATCTTCACATCCTCCACCGTAATCCGCATCGTCCCCCCGCCTATGCCGACACTGTTGTGCGTATTCTCAATCGCAATATCCCGCGCCCACCCATCCACCACATGATCCATCGAAAACGCCCGATACAGCGGCACATTGATCGTCACCGACTCCCCCGGCGCACTGATCCGAAACCCCTCTAATCCCACCTGCGAAATCCTCCCTCCCTCGCTCCCATGAACAACCGTCGCCCCCGGCGGATCCAGATACTTCACATCAAACGAATCGCTCAACCCTATATCCAAAACCAATGTCTTCCCCTCAATCACCTTGATCCTCCGCTCCGTCCGCGTCTGCCCCGAGATCCACGTCTGTTTCTTCCCATCCCGCACCAGCGTATCCATCCCCATGAAATGCACCCACCCCTCCGTCACCGGCCGAATCACAAAAATCGTCTCCCCCACCCTGAATCCCGACGCATCCTCCACCGAAATCGAATCACTCCCCGACGCAATATATTTATTCGTGATCTTCACTCCCTTCCCCTCCGGCTCCGGCGACCCAGCTCCCCTCACGCTCACGCACACGTGCGGCCGCCCCGTCATCTTGATCACCGTCCCTCCCTCCCCCGACCCACTCCCCCTCAACACCACCCCTCCGCTCTTAACCACAATCACTCCGCTGCAACTAAAAACCCCCGGCCTCAACAACACCGCCCCCCGCACCCCATTCTCATCCTTCATCGCCGAAA
>DASYUA010000141.1:0-1703 GCA_036001665.1 Tepidisphaeraceae bacterium | reverse complement strand
CGGATGAAACACCGCCCCAAACATCCCCCCCATCACCCCCAGCGCCAAAAGCAATTCATACCGATGCGTCAACCCCATCAGCGCCACCGCGCAAGCATTCCCAATCATCCCCACCCCCAGCACCACCATCCGATTCCACCGATCCGCCAAAATCCCCGCCGGATAACTCAGCAAACAGTAAACCAGCCCATACACCGTCACGATCAACGCGATCTCCTTCACCCCACCCCGCCGCAAATCATCCCGCATGATCAAATACAACGGCACCAGCATCGACCCCAGCGCGTGCGTCGTCGCATGCAGCAGCGTACACAATGCCAGCGTCACCCCACTGCGATTCTTAGCCAAATCTCCCATCCTTCTTCTGATCTGCGCAAATCTGCATCATCTGCGTAATCTGCGGCCACTCTTTCTTCTGAATTCTGAGTTCTGAATTCTCATTTCTTCATCAACTTTTCCACCATCTCCCTCGACGGCAGCGCCGGCTGCGCCCCAAACGCCTTACAACACGCCGCCCCCGCCGCATTCGCGAACTTCGCCGCCTCCCGCAACTCCTTCCCCTCCGCCAGTGCCACCGCCATCGCCCCCGTAAACGCATCCCCGGCCGCCGTCGTATCCACCACTCCCACCTTCAACCCCTTTACCGTCTCGATATATCCCGACTGATCCTGGATCATCGCCCCCCGCGCCCCCAGCTTCAGCACCACCACCCCCGGCCCGCGCGCCAGCAAATCCGTCCCAATCTGCTTCACATCCACCCGCTTCTTCCGCCGCATCCTCCCCATCTGCCGCAGCGGCAACAGCGCCTCCGCCTCCTTCTGATTCGGCGTCAGCATATTGACCTGAAAAACTTCCTTGGGCACTCCCTTGCTAGGCACCGGCGCTGGATCGAGAATCACAAATACCCCCAATCTCCGGCACGCCGCGATCGCGCGCTGCACCGTCTCCATTGGAATCTCCAACTGCATCACCACCACCGACGCGTGCGCCAGCAAGCCCTCGGCCGCATCGATCTCCGCCGGCCGCAATTTCCCATTCGCCCCCGGCGCAACCACGATCGAATTCTCCCCCTTCTTATCGACCAGTATCAGCGCGCACCCGCTGGCCGTCCCCTCCGTCACCGTCACGTGCTCCGTGTGCACCTTGTGCTGCTGCAACCCATTGATCAGCCGCGCCCCAAAATCATCATCGCCCACCCGCCCGATCAGATGCACCTCCGCCCCCAGCTTCGCCGCCGCCACCGCCTGGTTCGCCCCCTTCCCTCCCGGAATCGTGGAAAGCTCGCTCCCCAAACTCGTCTCCCCCGGCCCAGGCAATCGCTGCACCCGGCACACCAGGTCCATGTTGATCGACCCAATAACCACCACAGGCCCCGGCGGTATCCTCCCCCCACTGGCCCAACTCCCCGACGGCATGCGACTCATCAACACATCCTTTCGCGCGAAGGCGAAAGTTGTACCCGACCCACCTCCTTTCGTCATTGGTCATTTCTCCAGCCGCGTAGCGGCGTAAGACGATAGCCCACGGCGCAAAGCCGTGGGTTCGGGCATCGTCGACGAGTAGCCCCGGCGGAGCGTAAGAACCCTTCATAGGTCACCCCATCGAGGCATCCTCCGCAAATTTGCTCGCTTCGCGTTTCACGTCTTCAAGTTTCAGTCCGCCCCCGCCCCTATCGCCTCCAGCATCGCCCTCCCATACATCTC
>DASYUA010000140.1:0-25488 GCA_036001665.1 Tepidisphaeraceae bacterium | reverse complement strand
GGCCGGTGGGTAACCCCAGGGTTCTAGCGGTTGAATACCATGGCTCCGCGTCGGATTCAGGTGTGCGTCGAATCAGCCCCATAAGCCAGCCTTCTGTTTCCGCGCTGCGGCCTTCTCCTGGGCGATGATGTCTTCAACCGTAAACTGCGAAAACTCCCCCCGATCCGCCTGCTCAAGGCCCCGTTGCACTTCCCACCGAATCTCAGCAATATCTTCATCCGAAAGCGCTTCTTCCTCCTTCGTCAGCCCAAGCAATTCATTCGCCGCCTCTTCGACAGAGGAAAACTGCCCCGCTTCCACCTTCCCACGCAAAAACCCCTCGATTTCCGGCCTCAAATTGATCGTCATAACCACCTCAGCATTCAGTATGCCATGCTCCCAGATCGCCAGCAACGACAAACCCGATTCAAAACCTTTCCTCGACTTATAAGCACTTGCCCATTTCCACCGGCCAGACATAACGTACAATAAGGCACATGAGGAACCCCTTCTTCATCCTCATCGGACTCCTGGCAATCACTGTCACGGGGGCGGCTTTTGCCGAAATTCCCTCGACCCCTCCCGCCATCCCATCCCTCGCCGACACTTTGCAACCTCAACCTGCCGTCGTCATCCCCATTCGCGGCGAAATCAACGATTACACCCGCGACACCTTCATGCGCCGTCTCGCAAAGGCCCGGGCGCTTGGCGCCAAGGTAATCATCGTCCAGCTCGACACCCCCGGCGGCCTGGTCACCAGCGCCCTGGACATGTCGCGCACCATCCGCGGCCTGCGCGATGTCCGCACCATTGCCTTCATCGATAACAAAGCCTATTCCGCCGGCACCATGATCGCCCTGGCCTGCAACGAAGTGATCATGGTCCCCAACGCCGTCATCGGCGACTGCGCCCCCATCACCATCAACCACGCCGGCGACGTTGTCGGCGCGGCCAAGGCCATCAGCCCCGTCGTCGATGATTTCCGCGACTCCGCCAATCGCAACGGCTATGACCCAATGGTTGTCGAGGCCATGGTTCGCGTCGAGCCGGTGATTTACCTCGTCGAGAGCAACGCCGGCATCCGCAAGGCCGTCGATGCCGATGAATACAAGCGCCTCACCGCCGACAACGCGTGGAAAGCCGTCTCCGGCATACGCCAACCCATCGACGGCCCCGACACTCTCCTCACCGTCTCCACCAACACCGCCCTGCTCCTCGGCCTGGCCAGAGCTGAAGCCGGCAGCATCCCGGCGGTGGCCAGCTTGCGCAATCTAAACATCATTGCCACCCTCGACGCCGGCGTCGGCGAAACCATCATCGATGTCCTCAACACCGGCGTCGCTCGCTTTGTCCTCCTGAGCATCTTCCTCACCTGCCTTTACGCCGCCCTCCACGCCCCCGGCCACGGCTTGGCCGAAGTCCTCGCCATCCTCTGCCTCGCCACACTAGTCGGCATCCCGCTTCTCACCGGCTATGCCCAATGGTGGGAGATCATCGCGATTCTCCTGGGCATCGGCCTGGTGGCGCTGGAAGTCTTCGTCATCCCCGGCTTCGGTGTCACTGGCATCGTCGGCATCGGCCTGATTCTCACCGGCTTTGTCATGACCTTCGTCGCGCCAGAGCCGGGCCGCTCCCCAATCAGCATCCCCAAGCTCTCCATGAGCTGGGAAGGCCTCCAGCAAGGACTGGCCGTGACTCTTTCCGGCCTGGTCTGCTCACTGCTTCTGTGCATGTGGCTGCGGCGCTATCTACCCAAGCTGCCTTATTTCAAAGGATTGATCCTGAACACCACCGTCGGTTCCACCTCGGCCGCGATGGTCGGCAGCCTGACCAACATCGATCCGCTGGATCTGGCCCCCGCCATCGGCAGCCGCTGTAAAGCAGCGACTGATCTCAAGCCCGGTGGATCCGCAGAATTTATCGATGCCGCCGGCGGCTCGCATATCGTCGCCGTCATCAGTGACGCTGGCTTTGTCACCCGCGGCACCCCGCTGGTCGTTCGCGAAGCGGCCGGCAATCGTGTCGTCGTTCGGCCCGCGGAAGCATGATTTTTCCGCGGCATGGGCAGGATGCTCGTGTTACGAGAACCACTATGACTCCGGGAGAACTTGCCATCGTCCTCGGTATCCTCGGCATCGTGCTGCTGGTGGCCGAACTCATGCTGCCGACACACGGCGTGCTCGCCCTGGCCGGCCTTGGCTCCCTGGTGGGCATGATCGTCACCTGTTTCTTGATCAACATCTGGCTGGGCGTGGGTTCCATGTCTGTCGGCGCGGGGCTGACTCCGCTGGTCCTGGCCTGGCTGGTCAACGTCTGGCCGCGCACAAGGTTCGGCCGCCAATGGGTCCTCCCCGGCGCTCAGCCCCGTCCGCTCGAGCCGCTGCCCGTGCAGATCGGCCAGACCGGCACCACCGTCAGCGAGCTGCGCCCCATGGGCACCTGCGAATTCGCCGGCCAGCGCATCGAAGCAATTTCAGAGCTGGGCATCATTCCGCCCGGAAAGCAAATCCGGGTGGTCAACATTACCAACCGCCGCCCCACCGTACGGGCCGTCGGTTGATAGAAGGAGCCGGGCATGTTCATTCTCGCTGAGACAAATTTTATCTGGATCGCCCTGATGCTGGTCGGCCTGCTGGTCGGCATCATCATCATCGCCGTCCTCTTTCAGTTCCTCGGCCTCTACGTCCGCGCGTTTTTCAGCGGCGCAAAAGTGAGCTTCAAAGAGCTGATCGGCATGCGCCTGCGAAAAATCGACGCCCAGACCATCGTCCTCTCGCGCATTCAGGCCATCCGCGCCGGCCTGGCCGTCGCCCAGGATGAAATGGAATCCCACCTCCTCGCCGGCGGCGATGTCGACCGCGTCATCCGCGCCATGATCGCCGCCAATAAGGCAAACATTGATCTATCCTGGAAAACTGCCACCGCCATCGACCTCGCGGGCCGTGATATCCTCGAAGCCGTGCAAACTTCCGTGAATCCAAAGGTCATCGACGTGCCGAATCCAGCGCTGGGCCGAATGACCATCGACGCCGTCGCCAAAAATGGCGTGCAGCTCAAGGTCAAAGCCCGCGTCACCGTCCGCACCAACATCAAATCCCTCGTCGGCGGTGCAACCGAAGAAACCGTCATCGCCCGAGTCGGCGAAGGCATCGTCACCGCCATCGGCAGCGCTATCGATCACAAGGACGTGCTCGAAAATCCCGACCACATTTCCAAGGCCGTGCTCCACAAAGGCCTCGACGCCAACACCGCGTTCGAAATCCTCTCGATTGATATTGCTGACATCGACGTGGGCGAAAACATCGGCGCAAAACTCCAGGCCGACCAGGCCGAATCCGACAAACGCCGTTTCCAGGCCGAAGCCGAGCAGCGCCGGGCCATGGCCATCGCCCACGAGCAGGAAAACATCGCCAAGCAGGCCGAAAACCGCGCCGCTGTCGTCCTCGCCGAAGCCGAAATCCCCCGCGCCATCGCCGAAGCCTTCCGCTCGGGAAATCTCGGCGTCATGGACTTCTATCGCCTCAAAAACATCCAGGCCGACACCAGCATGCGCGAAGCCATCGGCAAACCCGGCGACGGCAAGAGCTGATCGAAGGTGCATCGCCCCCCTGTAGGGTCCGCTTCAGCGGATGCTGTAGGTCCGGCTGTGCCGGACAAAGAGCCCCGCAGGGGCGATAGACGATAGCCCCGGGCGCAAGCCCGGGGTGTGAGACGCGACGACGAAAGAGCCCCGGAGGGGCGACAGAAGCTCATCAATGGAATCCGCATTCACCCAACTTCTCGCCGACCCCGCCGACTCCTACGTCAAGTTCATCTTCGGCGCAATCGTCATCGTCATCTGGATCATCGGCGGCATCCTCTCTCAATTGAAAAAGAAAGCCGACCGCGAACGATGGAACAACCCCCAACCCCAGCAGGACTGGAGCCATCTCCTCCGCGACCTTACCGGCGGCCAAAGCAAACCCTGGAACTCCAACACCCTCGTCCCGCCGCCTCAGCTTTCCCAACAAACCCCCCAGCAACAAGCCATGCATCGCCAGCGGATGCAGCAATCCAAATCATTCGCCCAGCAATCCCCCCGCCCATTCGTCCAGCAATACTCGCAGAGCCCCCAGGTCCAGCAATACTCACAGGCCCCGCAGGTCCAGCAATATCCCCACCGCCCCCTCCCTCCCCGTCGGCCCGCGACCACGCCACTCAAAGCCAAACCTTTCCAGGGCCCAAAACAAATCCAGCGCAAACCCAAACCTCAGCGCCGTCCCCCGCCCATCCCCGCCCAGGCGGTCCAGGTCGTCGCTCCCGCCTCTCAACAGAGCCAGGGCGGCATCCAGGACGCCATCATCTCCATGGGCCCCATCCAGGGACAAGGCGGCGCAATCGGCGTCCAATCCTCCACCAACGCCTCCCGTCACACGGCAGGCCCGCGCCTCACCTCCTCCCAGCTCCGCAAACTCATCGTCTGGTCCGAAGTCCTCAACTCACCCCTTGCCCTCCGGGAAGTTTCCCCCAAATGACGTGCCACTGGCAGCTCGCATGTAGGGCATGGCTTCAGCATGCCGTAACGTCCTCGTGCCACTGGCAGCTTGCTGCCAGTGCCCCTACCGCCGCTCCAGATGTATCGCCAGCACTGTCACATCCGCCGGCGTGATCCCGCTGATCCGCAGCGCCTGCCCCAGGCTCCGCGGCGTGAATTTTGACAACTTCGCAATCGCCTCGTTCCGCAACCCCGTCACCCGCGCATAATCAATCCCCGCCGGAATCAATTTATTCTCCATCTGCGCGAACCGCTCGATCTGCCGGTCCTGCCGCGCAATATACCCCTCATACTTCACCGCAATCTCCACCCGAAACGCAATCTGCTTCGACACGGCAGGAAGTTTTTCCCGCAGATTCTCCCAGCTCACCTCCGCCCGCTTCAAATACTCCACCCCTGACATTCCCTCCACCCGCGCACCCCGCAGCATTTCAATTGCCGTCTCATACTGGGCGCGCATTCGCGAAAATTTTCCCCACCGCTCCTCATCCACCAGCCCAATCTCCTGTCCAATCTTCGTCAGCCGCATGTCCGCATTATCATTCCGCAAATGCAGCCGATGCTCCGCCCGGCTGGTAAACATCCGATACGGCTCCGTCGGCGGCTTGGTCACCAGATCATCGATCAGCACCCCGATATAAGCCTGGTCCCGCCGCAGCACAAAATCCGCCTCACCCTGCGCGACATATTTCGCCGCATTCACACCCGCCACCAATCCCTGCGCCGCCGCCTCCTCATATCCGCTGGTCCCATTGATCTGCCCCGCCAAAAACAGGCCTGAAATCCTCTTCGTCTCCAGCGTCGAGCGAATCTGCGTCGGCCAGACCATGTCATATTCCACCGCATACCCATACCGCAGTATCCGAGCCTTCTCCAAACCCGGAATCATCCGCACGATCATCTCCTGCACATCCCCCGGCAGCGACGTGCTGATCCCGTTGCAATAAATCTCCTCCGTATCCAGCCCCTCCGGCTCCAGAAAGATGTGGTGCGATTGCTTATCCGCAAACTTCACCACCTTGTCCTCGATACTTGGACAGTACCTCGGCCCCGTGGACTGAATTTGCCCCGAATACATCGGCGCACGATGCAAATTCGCGCGAATCACCTCATGAATCGCCTCATTTGTCTCCCCCAACCAGCAATTCACCTGCCGCAGCTTCGGCCGCCAATCACCGGCATATTCGTTCAAATATGAAAACGCCGCCGGCTCCTCATCCCCCGGCTGCTGGGCAAACTTCGAAAAATCAATCGACTCCCGCTGCAATCTCGGCGGCGTCCCCGTCTTCAACCTCCCCAATTCCAATCCCAATTTCGCCAGACACCCCGACAACCCCTTCGCCGCCGCCTCTCCCACCCGCCCCCCCTCCGTCTTCGTCTCCCCCGTATGCATCAGCGCCCTAAGAAACGTCCCCGTCGTCACCACCACGGCCCGACATGAAAGCCGAGCGCCATCCGCGAGCATCACTCCCCTCAAGCAATCCGATTCCGTCAAAATCTCCGCGACTTCGCCCGGAACGATCCGCAAATTCGGACAAGTCGAAAGCAACCTCTGCACTTCGATCGCATATTTATACTTATCCGCCTGCGCCCGCGGCCCCCACACCGCCGGCCCCTTCGAGCGATTCAACATCCGAAACTGAATCCCCGTATTGTCGGTGGCGATCCCCATCAACCCCCCCAGCGCATCCACCTCCCGCACCATCTGACCCTTGGCCAATCCCCCGATGGCCGGATTGCAGGACATCTGCCCAATGCGACTCGGATCCAATGAAATCAGCGCAGTCGAAACCCCCAGCCGCGCTGCCGCCCACGCGGCCTCCGCGCCCGCGTGCCCTCCGCCAATCACCACGATGTCATAGGCCAATTTCACGCCCCAATCCTACGCCCCCCCGCAGCCGATTTGTAGGGTGCGGCTCGCCGCACCACCGGTTAGCGTCGTCTTCGTCCGAGCAGCACAACCCCGCACAACCCTGCCGCCATCACCCCCGGTTCCGGCACCGCCACCCCCGTAAACTCGATGCTGTCGATGCCGTAAAACTCCGCCGACTGTGTCGAATTGCTCGAGCTCGAAACCATCAATCTCGCCTCCCCCCAGCTCTCCGGCACCAATCCCTCCAGGCGAAAATACGCTCGATCCCCCAGCACCTCCAACGGATCGCTCGTACTCGCCGTGCTTCCCATCTCATTGAGAAGATCAATCGAAGACACGCCATCGGTAATCCAGATGCGCAGAAAGTCACCATCCTCATACCCCGTCTTCGCAACTCTCACCATCATCGACACCCGCGCCTGATCCCAATCGCCCAGTTGCACTGGACTGAACTGCGTCGTCCCAGAAATCCCCCGGTGCAGCAGCACCGGCGACGTCGGCGCTTCCACCGTATTCGCCGTCCCCGCCGACGGATTCTGTCCGATCGGGGTAAATTGGTCCGTTACCCATCCCATTTCCTTCGCGCCAGGCCCCGGAAAGTATCCGTTCACTCCGACCCCCCGCCTCCGTAAATTCCGCATACGCAATCCGCTCCCGCTTCAATCCCGGCCCATATTCCACAATCGTCATCGCCAGATCCGCCGCCGCGCTCAACGTCCCATTCCGATACGCCACCCCGTCCGCAAACGCGTTGTACTTCTCCTGCAAATAAGACGTAAAACCCCCCGCATTGCTCGCCTCAATGTAATAAGTCCTCCCCGGCACCAGCGCAATTTCGCCGGGATTGAAACTTACCCCCGCCAGCCCCGTGGTCGAAGCAAAATACGCCACCTGCACGTTCTTCGTCGGCCCAATCTGCGGCCCACCGGGCCCACCCTCGCGCACCTTCCACGTCAGTGCAAACCCCGTCGGCCCCGCCGCAAAAATATCCGCCGCCGCCAGGCTGTTTCCGCTCGCCACAAAACTCTGCCCCCACGTTGTGGAGTTCAAGGAACCATCAAACACCCCCGCCCCCGGACTCTTCCGCGTGTGCGTCACCAGCGTATCATCCCCGCCCCCATCGGCCGGATCGGTGAACACCGTGATGTTCAAGTCATACGGCTTAACAACTCCGTTCCCATCATACGCCGTCCCTTGCGCATAACTGTTCACGTCCTTGTTGCGCTTATAGACCGCCATCCCGCCTTCAATGTGCAAATGAACCGCATACTTCTTCCCCGCCGTCAAAGGAATCTGTCCGGAAGTAAAGCGCACCCACTCATCCGAATCCGCGTTCACCTGCGGATCATTCCCCCATCCCACCAGTTTCCAGTTCGCAGGATTGGCATTCCCATTATCCTCCAGCACCGAAACCACTCCGACCTTGCCGTCATACAACCCTGACCCCGCCATCCGCCAGGTAATTCCCCGCACGCTCGCGCCCTTCCCCACAAATGTCTGGTAATTATCCCACCCCCACTCCGTCCACTGCTGATCCCCCGTGAAAGCGGTCGAGTAATCCACATCCAGATCCACATTCACCGTCGTCGTCCCGCTGGCCGGAATGTTCACATTCGGCACCACCTTCGGCGAGATAAAAAAATCCGGCTGATTGACGTAGATCGAATAATTCCCGGCAGGCAGGCTGTCGATGGAGTAAAACCCATCGTAAGTCGGCGATTGTCCCGGCGGCGCCCCCAGCCGCCTCACCGGCCCCATCAAACTGTTATTTGGCGGCGACAAAAACAAATCCGACTCATAAAGCTCCGAATACCCCATCGCCGGATTGCCCGCGATCCTCAGAAACCGGCCATGCCCCGTCACCGTACCCGCCTCGGCCGCCTCAACTGCGAAAAATGCCAGCAACAAAGCGCATCCAGCGCGCCGACAATGGTATCCCGCTCCCAGGCCCGGCATGTTTCCTCCATACGGCATGCTCTGCCATGCCAATGCTCGCGAGAAATGCGATTCGCGATTATAGGGGAAAAATGCTGTCTTTCGAGCGAAATCTCAGCGACCTGGCGCAACTGGCAACTTGCCGCCGCCGTCGTTTTTGCCGACCCCGGTCCCCAGACTCATCTCCCGCAGCGCTGACGCCATCCGATCCTGCAACATCAGCAGCATGTTCACGCTCTCCACGCACAGCCGCAGACACTGGTCTCCCGTCTGCGCCGTCGGCGCGCCGTTCAATTCCGCGATCGCCGAAGCGAATCGTTCCCGATAACTGTGTCCAAACCGCTCGATGAGGTCCAAATCCTCTCGTATCTGCCGACGGGCAATGGGTGACATAACAAGTCTCCCGGCGAAGGCCCCGATCGTGAAATATTATCGGCCGTTGCCCCCGCAAGAATTCAGCTAATTTTGTAGCACGGGCGTCTCGCCCGTGTCTTTCTCCGATGGAAACATCATCCCCCCCACCAGAATCAATAACACAATCCCCCCAATCGCCGCCACCATCAAGCCGTTCTTCCATCCCTTGGGTTCATATTCAAACACCACCTCCGCCCCTCCCTGCAATGCCACTGCCCGCATCGCCCCATACGCCGGCACAATCGCCAGCTCCCTCTCATAATTCGACTCCCGCGGCGGCGCACGCCTCGACGTCCTCCGAACCACCACATAACTCATCTTCGCTCGCCACCCCGGCGCATACGCATCCGCCAAAACCAGCCAGCCTCCCGCCCCCTCCGTCGCGATCCGAACCCGCTCCGGCGAGTCCTCCAGCAATTGCAACGTCCCCGTCCCCGTCCCCGGCGGCGGCCTTCTCAAGAGCCCGAATTCCCCGGCCTCACCCTCCACCTCCCGATCCAGCAACACCACATCATGCGGATCAAAATCCGCCTGCTCCGCCGATTTCTTCAGTCGGTCCATCACCTCCCCCGCCGTCACCGACCACAGCGCATTTCGCGCAATCCAAAACCGCGGCAGCGGCTGGGCGACATTTTCGTACACCACCACGCCCCGGCTCGGCCTCGTTGTCGGCCAAACCGGTTTCCAATCCATCTTGCCCATCGGCACGGCAGCCGGGCCACCGCCAAACAACCTCCGCGCTCGGTCGGGCGATGGCGAAGTAGCTGGCCGAGTCGCCGGCTCAAGCGGTCTGGAGGTAATCAAATACTTTAACCCCGGCAATCGCAGCGCTGGATGATCCACAAGCGGCAACCGCGTCTCACCCTCTTCCAGTTGCTCCACTGACCTCAGCCACTGCCTCGTTCGCTCCGGCAGGCTGACCGCTGGGGCCAACATATTTCCCGGGATCTCCCACGCTTCGCTCCCCTCCGCGATAAATCGCACCCCTTCAGTTTGCGACGACTCACCCTGCCTCTGTAGCCATCCGCTCGCCTCGCTTAGTTCTCGCGGTGGAAGATGAGCCCCGCTGTTGCACAGCATTCCCAGCACCAGCAGCCCAATCGAAATACCCAATACCACCACTGCGACAACACGCCTCCATCCGTGCTCTTTCCAACCTCTCATAGCTCGACCGAACACAATCCCCGACCCCAGAATCGCCAGCTGCAATACCAAAAACCCTCCGACCACCGAGCCGTCGCCATGTCGAAACGCAAAGCCGTTGATCCCGTTAAATTGCGCGTTCGAATACGCCGGCATCCACTGCACGGCCCCCACCAGCCCGGCCACTCCCGCCGCCGCCACCAAAGCAAAGAGCGCCCCCACGAAGCTGCTCCACTGCCTGGGCTGACGTGCGAAGTTCCAAACCAAATAAATGACACATGCCAGCATCACTCCAGCCGATGCCGCGTTGCTTCCGGCCAGAAAAATCACCAGAAACAGCAACGTCATCCCCACCAGCCGGGCCGCGCTCAATCGCCTGAACAATCCCTCACTCGCCAGCATTGCCCACGGCAGCAGCGATATCGCATTCATCGCCGATACATTCCGAAACCCAATGCACAGCCCTCCAAGCATGAACACCACCCCCGCAAACACCGCCGGAAGTATTGAAAGCTCATTCTGGGTGGCATGGGCAGGCGTACTCGCATGCCCGTGTTCCCCCTGAACCCTGAACCCCGAACCCTGAACCCTTCTTGCCAACACCACCCCCCCAAACCCCGCTAACCACAACCTCACCACCGCGCTCATCGTCCAAGACCACGTCGCCGGCATCACCATGTGCAGAAGAATCGTCGGAAAGAAAACCCCCGTCTGCCCATCTCCGATCACCGCCACGCCCAGCCCCACGTTCGGATTCCACAGCGGAATCTCCCCCGTCTTCAGCCGCTGCGCTGCATACTCAACGGCTAAACGCGACGCCGCCGATTCCCCATCCGCCGCTCCGTAAATCCTCCCCGGCATCCATCCCGGCAACGTCGCCAATATCGCAATTGCCAAAATGATCAGCGCACTTCGAATAAGCGCCTTGCGCCCCTCGCGCCGCTCGATCGTCGTATCCTCCGTGCCCGTAAATATCTCCATCGCCGTCATCTTCATCTCTTTTGAAAACACCCGATCCGGCCGCCAACTCTATAATGCGCCATCAATGCCTGCTACCGATCCAACCTCCAATGTGTGGAACGACTCCCTCCTGCAAAATCCCCACGAAGTCTCCGACAAGCGCAGTCGCATCCAAAAAATGTTCGCCGCCATCGCCCCTTCTTACGACCTGAACAACCGTCTCCACTCCCTCTGGATGGACCAGCGCTGGCGAAAGAAAGCGGTGAAACTGGCCGAAGTCAAGCCCACCGACACTATCGTGGACGTCGCCTGCGGCACCGGCGATCTAACTGTGGCCTTCGCGCGAGCCCTCGAAGAAAAAGGCAAAGTAATCGGTATCGACTTCACCTTTGAAATGCTTCCTTTTGCGGAATCCAAATCGCAAATCGCAAATCGCAAATCGCAAATCGGTTACCTCAATGCCGACGCTCTGGCTCTACCTCTTCCAGACCAAGTGGCCGACATCCTCTCCATCGCCTTCGGCATCCGCAACGTCTCCGATCCCTCCGCCGCCCTCAAAGAATTCCACCGCGTCCTCAAACCCGGCGGCCGCCTCATCATCCTCGAGTTCTCCCTCCCCACCAACCGCTTCCTCCGCGCCCTCTACAACTTTTACTTCCAAAAAATCCTCCCCCGCACCGCCACCTGGATCAGCCGCGACAAAACCGGCGCCTACAAATACCTCCCCCAATCCGTCAACACCTTCATCTCCCCCACCACCATGCAGCAAATGATGCAACAAACAGGCTTCACCGAAGTACATGCCCACCCCCTCACCTTCGGCATCTGCATCTGCTACCGCGGCCTCAAAACTTAGCTCTGGACGTTGGACGTTCGATGTTCAATGTTCGATGTTCTTTCTCTCATCCACCGAAGAATCTCCTCAAACACCAAAATGCGCTCCTTCTCCCTCAGCACCTCATGCAACATCTCCGGATAAACCAAAATCTTCTTCTCCACCGATCCCGCCCGCGAATAAAACAATTCCCCCACCTCCGCCACCGCAATCGGATCTTTCTTCCCAATCAACATCAACATCGGCAACTTAAACTCCCCCGCCCTCTCCATCACCTCCCCCTGCGCCACCTGCATCGTCTCAAACCACCTCGGCGTCGCGATGCGATGCCCCAGCACATCCCTCTTCGAATCCTCGATCATCTCCTCATCGCCACACAGCCACTCCGGCCGCAATCCATTCAGCACCGTGATCGACGGCCAGCATCGATTCGCCACCCTGCTCAAAACCCCCTTCCACCACGGCACCGGCACCCCGCTTTTAAAATACGGACACGAAAAAATCACCCCCGCCATACCACTCAATCCCCGAATCCCAGCCATCGCCGCCACCAACCCCCCATGACTGTGCGCCACCAGAAAAACCGGCGGCCCCTCCCGCGAATTCATCTCCGGCTGCGCCAGGAATACAGCCAGATCATCCAGAAACTCATCCCACCGCGAAACAAATCCGCGCCTCCCCTCCGACCTCCCATGCCCCCGAAAATCCATCGCACAACAACCCACCCCCCGCTCCGCCATCCACCGATAAAAATGCTCGTATCGTCCGCAATGATCCCCATACCCATGCAGCAGCCCAATCCGCGCCCAGGCTACCCCATTCGGCCTCACCGATCTAAAATAAATCCTCCCCGCCCCGGCCGAAATGAACTTCTCCCTGGTTTTCACCTCAGCTTGGCCAATTAATTCCATTCTCACACGCACAACCTTACTTCAAGAGATGCCTCCATCGCCGCCCCGAATCACCTGAGCTTGTGCAGAGGCTCATCGCGTTCCATGATGTCCAGTAGTTCCGCCGAATTACTGATATCAACCCCGGGCTGGAGCCCGCCTCTCGCATCAGAGATGGGCAGCTCGTGCGGGTATGTTGCCAGCTTTTGGTGGGACAATTTCTGCCGTAGCGTTTCCTCAATCAGCCTGGAAATGGTCGTCTCCTCCCGATTCGCCAGAAGCTTTATTTGCTCCAACAGATTCTCGTCGATGTCAATTGTAATCTCCATCTCATGAGCATTGGGCGCGGGCATCGGGTTGTCAACCTTTCAAACTTGCTGAAATGCTGGCGTACCTCGCCTGTACCGCCGTATCATGACACAACATGACCATCGTCACCGCCATCACCGGCGCATCCGGCGCTCTCTACGCCCAGCGCTTCCTCCACGGCCTCGTCGCCGCCGGCGTTCAGACCCATCTGGTCATCTCCCCCCTCGGCCGTCGCCTTCTCTACGATGAATTAGGCATGGAAACCCCCGACCTGGAGACTCTGGCCGGCGTCAAAAACCACACCATCACCCTCTACAACTACAACGACGTCGGCGCCAAGATCGCCAGCGGCTCCTTCCTCCACGACGGCATGGTCATCGTCCCCTGCTCCAGCAACACCCTGGCGGCCGTCGCCCACGGCCTCGGCGACAACCTCATCACCCGCGCTGCCGCCGTCACATTAAAAGAACGCCGCAAACTCATCCTCTGCCACCGCGAAATGCCCCTCTCCCCCATCGACATCACCAACTACCAGGCCCTCACCAACGCCGGCGCCATCCTCGCCCCCGCCAACCCCGGCTTCTATTTAAATCCTACGACCATCGCCGAAATCGTCGATTTCGTCGCCGGAAAACTCCTCGATCTCCTCGGCGTGCATCACAATTTCGATACACGATGGGATCCGAAACGCGCGAAGCCCGGATCGGCCACCATCTGATGGATATATGATCGAGATGCCTGAACTATGGGAGCTCATAGCCCTTTTTGAGTGCGAGCCGGTCTTGGCCGATACAGGCGTGCCTCCGTCTTATAATACGTTGAACTTCAGAACCACCCGCGGCGCAGACGAGCTTTGGTGCCAGATTTCTCCGTACTATGGCGACGTGTACTTCACATGGTCGCGGCAAGGCTCAAAGGTCCTCGATCTGAAACTGCATTCCGTGCAAAGGCTGTATGTAAGCCAAGGCGACTGCGAAGCCCTTGAGATTTCGTTCGAAGAGCAACGAAAGATGGACTTCTTACGCCTGCAATTCAAACCAAATATAAGCATTCAATGGGGCATGAATTTCTGGGACTAAAACTCATGCCACCTGCCACATCCCCACCAACCGAGCCCGTCTCCGCGTCTCTGCGTCTCTGCGGTTCATCCTCCTTCCTCGCCAAACTAAAAACGCTGGCCCAAGATATCAAACTCTCCCACACCCTCTTCGCCCTCCCCTTCGCCCTCCTAAGCGCCTTCCTCGCCGCCGACGGCTGGCCCGACACCGGCAAACTCCTCCTCATCCTCCTCTGCATGTTCACCGCCCGCACCGTCGCCATGTCGATGAACCGTCTCATCGACGCCGAACTCGATTCCCTCAACCCCCGCACCCAATCCCGCGCCCTCCCCTCCGGCTCCCTCTCCAGCACCTTTTACATGGCCGTCGTCCTCCTCTGCTCCTCCGCCTTCATCGCCGCCACCGCACTTTTCGGCCTCTACAAAAACATCTGGCCCGTCATCCTCTCCCTCCCCATCCTCCTCTTCATCTCCGCCTACCCCTTCCTGAAAAGATTCACCCAACTCTGCCACTACTATCTCGGCGCAGCCCTCGCCCTCGCCCCCATCTGCTCCTGGATCGCCGTCAAAGGCAATCTGGAGCTGCCGCCCCTCATCATGGCCGCCGCCGTCCTCCTCTGGACCGCCGGCTTCGACATCATCTACGCCTGCCAGGATTATCAATCCGACCTCCAGACCAAAACCTTCTCAATCCCCGCCAAATTCGGCCTCAAAAACGCCCTCCTCATCTCCCGCCTCACCCACGTCGCCGCCGCCGCGCTCCTGATCACCCTCGGCCTGATCACACCGCAACTGCGAACCATCTACTTCATCGCCGTCGCCCTCTCTATCCTCCTGCTCATCTATCAGCACACTGTCGTCAAACCCCACGACCTCTCCCGCGTGAACCTTGCCTTTTTCACCATCAACGGGATGATCAGCCTCCTGCTCGGCACGCTCGGAATCATCGACGTGTTCGTGCGCTGAATGCCCGGTAACGAAAAAATCCAAACTGCACCAACCCCACCCACTCGCTCCCCCCTCCTGCGCGAACTCCTCATCGCCGCCATCATTTTCATCCTCGCTCTCCTGCTCCGCGCTCCCGCTCTCGGCCAAAGCCTCTGGTACGACGAAATGGTCACCCTCGTCGCCTACGTCGGCCAGCCCTGGTCATCAATCGTCAAAGGCCAATACTCCCCCAACAATCACATCCTCTTCTCCCTTCTCGCCAAACTGGTAACGCCCGAAACTGGCGACATCGCCAACCTCACCATCCTCGTCCGCCTCCCCTCTCTCATCGCCGGCTCCCTAGTCCCCATCGCCCTCGCCTGGCCCCTGCGCCGCTGCTGCCCCAAACTGGCGCTTGGAATCGCCCTCGTCGCCGCCCTTCACCCCTGGCTGATAACTCTCAGCACCTGGGCCCGCGGCTACGCCCTTTTACTTTTACTCTCCATTCTCGCTACCAATCTCCTCCCCAAGCGCAAACAAATCCTCAGTCTTCCCTACGCGCTCCTCTCTACCGCCGCCCTCTACACCCAACCCCTCGCCATCCTCCTCATCGCCGCCCACGGCGCAACCATCCTCTTCCTCCGCCGCAACCTCTTCATGACCTGGTTCCGCTCCGCCCTCCTCACCGGCCTCCTCACCTTCCTCCTCTATCTCCCCTTCCTCCACGACGCGCGCCACTATTGGTCCAAACCCGAACAACCCTCCACCCCCTACACCGAATTCATCTTCGACTCCCTCCGTTACACCCAGCAAGGCGGCGACCTCGGCGGAACTCCCCCCATCGCCGTCACGCTCCTCATCCTCACCGCCGGCTCTTTCGCCGCCTGGCAAAACCCCCACCTCCGCCCCCAACTCCTCACCTTCCTCTTCGTCAGCCTCCTCGGCTTCATCGTGCCCCTGATCATTCCCCTCGCCGGCGAAGTCCGCGCCATGCTCTGGCTCATCCCCCTCTACTGCATCTGCTCCGTCACTCTCATCGGCCAATCCCTCCGCAGCCCCGCCCCCCTGCGCTGGCTCGGCGCCGCCGCCTTCCTAACCCTCCTCGGCTCCGAATTGTTCGCCGACCGCTGGATCGCCACCACTCCCTCCCAGCCCATCCGCGACACCCTCGCCATCACCAAAAAACTCGCCGAGAAGGGCCATCCCATCATCGGCATCTACATGGGCGCCCGCGAAGGCGGCATCCTCTACGGCGGCATCCACTTCTTCGCTTACCAGCTCGATCCGGATTCTCCACCGCATCCCGACTCCCTCCCCTCTCTCAAAACCGCCGAGTCGAGAATCACCCAAATTAAAAATGCCAAAACCCCCTACGCCGTCGTCTTCTTCGACCACTTCCTCAAGCGCGACCAGCCCGAGCTCTGGAACTATCTCCAACAAAACTACGAGCCCACCCGACACCTCGAAGGCCGCCTCTCCCCCGCCACCATCTACCTCCGCAACTCCCTGCCAATGCCCGCCACTCAACCAATGATTAAATGATCAAATCGTTAATTGATTAGATCAGCCGTTCTTTCAAATCCCCCGAAAACATCGACTCCCCCATCTCACGACCATATACTGCGCGCAATGCCCCACGATCTCCGCATTCGCGACCCCGCCCTTCACCCCATCGCGGAGAAGATCCAATCACAAGAGCCCCTCTCCCAACAAGACGGCGAACTCCTCTACGCCTCCCCCGACATCCACTCCATCGGCCGACTCGCCAACCTCGTTCGCACCCGCCTCCACGGCCAGAAAACCTACTTCAACCGCAACCGCCACATCAACTACACCAATGTCTGCGCCCTCTCCTGCAAATTCTGCTCCTTCTACCGCAAACGCGGCGAAGAAGGCGCATACGAAATGCCCCTCGACCAGGTCATCGAAACCGCCATCAAAGCCCAAAACGCCGGCGCCACCGAAGTCCACATCGTCGGCGGCCTCCACCCCTGGCTGAAGTTCGATTATTACCTCGACATGCTCCGTGGCATCCGCTCCGCCACCCCCTCGCTTCACATCAAAGCCTTCACCGCCATCGAAATCATCCACTTCACCCGCATCGCCCGCCTGAGCATCAAAGAAGTCCTCCAATCTCTCCGAGAAGCCGGCCTTGGCTCCCTCCCCGGCGGCGGCGCTGAAATTTTCGACGACCGCGTCCACGACCAAGTCTTCAAAGGAAAAGTCCGCGCCAACAAGTGGTTCGAAGTCCACCAAACCGCCCACGAGCTCGGCATCCCCTCCAACGCCACCATGCTCTACGGCCACGTCGAAACCCCCTCCGAGCGCATCACCCACCTAATCAAACTCCGCAACCTCCAGGCCGAGTCACTAAAGCGAATGGGCCTCAAGATTGACCAACCGCCGTCAGGTACATCTTCCTTGGACGTTGCACGTTCAACGTTGGACGTTGGACGTTTTCCTTCCTCCCTGAACCCTGAACCCCGAACCCTGAACCCTCCTCACTCCTGCTTTAACTGCATGATCCCCCTCTCCTTCATCCCCGAAAACTCCGAACTCGGCCACCTCCCCGGCCCAACTGGATTAACCGACCTCAAAACCCTCGCCATCTCCCGACTCATGCTCAACAACATCTCCCACATCAAAGCCTTCTGGATCATGCAGGGAATCGGCCTCTCCCAAATCGCCCTCTCCTACGGCTGCGACGACCTCGACGGCACCGTCGTCTGGTACGACATCACCAAGCGCGCCGGCCAGGGCACCCACCAGGAGCTCCACATCTCCGACATCCACCGCCTCATCCGCGAAGCCGGCTTCACCCCCACCGAACGCGACACCCTCTACCATCCCTTGGTCCGAGACGAAGAATTCTCCACTCTCGGCACTTAACAACGAGCACTCAAATCGATCGCTAATAGGGACAAAGGAGACTCACACATGCAAAGGCCGACACCGATCGCGCTTACCCTGGCTCTGCTCACACTCCTCACCAGCAATCCCCTCCTCGCCGCCGACGCCTCCACGCCTCCCATCACTCCATTGCCTCCCAACCTCAAACCCCTCTTCGACGGCAAATCCCTCGACGGCTGGACCCAGATCCCCGCCAACTCCTGGACCGTCAAAGACGGCATCCTGGCCAGCCTCGGCTCCGCCCGCGGCGTGATCCACACCAACCAATCCTTCGGCCGATATCGCATCATCTTCGACGTCCGTCACCAATCCGGCAGCCCCGATCACCGCGCTGGCGTCCTCATCTTCTGCACCGCCCCCACCGAAGGCCAAAAGCCCCTCGATGCCCTCGGCGGAATTCAATTCCAAGTCCCCAACGGCGGCCACTGGGACTATCGCAAAGGCAAAAACAACGCCGGCAACGATCTCTTCACCCGCCTCGTCAATCCCAAATTCGACGAACATCAATGGAGCCGCGTCGAAATCCTCGTCAATCCGGCCAACGGCGTCGCCCGCATGGCCGTCGCCCAACCCGCAAGCGCCCCCGCCGTCGAAGTCCTCACCTTCAAAGACCCATCCGCCGGCCAAAAAGGCCCCTTCGCCCTCCAGATGCACAACAAAGGCCTCTTCGACGAATACGCCAACCTCGCCATCGAAATCGATCCCCCCAGCAACGACCTGATCACTCTCAAACTCCCAAAACCGACGCGCTAGGTCAGCGCAACGTGATTCGCGCGCTGTCGCAGCATGATCACCGCCAGGATCAATACTCCCGCGATCCCCGGCTCCGGCACGGTTATAGGCAGCGGCCCTTCATAGGTGATCGCGCCCGTATCCGGGTTAATCAGATCAAGCCACACACCCGGCACCGTCAGGGCGCCCGTTGGGTCCGGAACATATCCCGGCCGGATCACCGCGAACTGCCCATCGCTCGCCATCAAAATCTGCAAGTCGAGTGAGTCAGTACCCTGAGTAAAGGGAATCGCCTTTTGCAGCGTGAGAGTACCCAGCAGACTCCCATTGGCGCTGTACTTGTAAAACTCTCTTCCAGACCCGGAACGAAGCCCATAAAGGATGTCGTCCGCCGGTCTGTAGACCATCGCCCGCAGATCAGCACCGTTCAAAACCGCCATCAGATTCCATTCGTTGGCGACACGCGAATACGCCATCAGATGACCCTCCGAGATCAATGATGAAACAATGATGCGATCGCGCTTTGTGTCGTAGGTTGCGGCGTAAGCACCCATATCCGTGATGCCCCCACCAGAGATGACCATCCTCGTCGCAGCCGAAACCGCAGGATCGATCCGGTATAATTGGCTGCTCCTGATCCCATAATACGCCGAGCCATCCGGAGGCGCGACGATCAGACGGTAATTGTCGTTCAGCCGCAAAAGGCTCCCCGCAATCGGCCCATTGCGATCCATCCGCGCGACCCAATTCCCCGCCTCTGACCAGTATGGGTTTGGCGCCGGCTGATATAGATTTGCCAATCCAGTAAACTGCGGCTCGTCCGCCCATGCCGCCGTTCCAGTGAATACTACAATTGTAGCAATTGACACAATTCGTATCTGCCAGCCACGCATTGCGACCTCCGTTTCCGTTGTCAGAATTGACGCAAATGATCCTGGCGCACCAGCGCTAGAATCCCCTTTTCATCACCCCCCTTGAAGAACACACTTGCTATTACAGCCAAACTGCAAGAATTCGCCATCGTTCGCGCCAACAAATCCGCTGTCCCCAAAATCCCCGTGAACCCCTTCACAATGATCGTCACCCACACTCAAAATCCCCATACTCATAAATCACCGCTCCCCACGTCCTTTGCGGATAGCAAAGCACCGTCACCAACTCCCCTTCCCTCGCCTGGTAATACCGCTCCGACGTCACCGACTGCTTCTTCCTGCAAATCCCAATCTGCGGCTGAATAAACTCGTAATCCAGGTAATACGACGTGCTCTTCCCGCTCCTGGTGTGCTTCCCGAAAATCCTCCCCGGCACCGGCGTCCCCCACCGACACAGCCGCTTCTCCTGCCACGGCGCGATCCACAGGAAATAGACGAAAATCGATAAAAATCCGTTCCAGAACAGGGCAATCGCCGCCGTCCCGCCAATCTTTCCCCACTGCGACTCCCCCGGCAAAATCGCCTCATGAAAATGGTGCCCCATCAGCCCAACGCTTCGAATTTCGATGCTCTGCGGCGGCCGCGCCGGCGCTGGCTCGGCAATCGCGTCATATTCGGACTTCGAGCACGATCGCTCGCCGCTTCGATGCTCCCCTCCCGCATCGTATGAATACCTGATGTGATAGTTGATCTTCTTCTTCCCCGACGTCATCCACTTTGTCACCACCCTCCCTTCATGCACCTGTCCAAAAAACATCATCGCGATGGTTACCGGCACCATGAACAGCAAAAACAGCCCGATGAGCGTGTGCGGCAAAATAAACAGCCGCCCAAACACAATCCCACACCCCAGCGACCCCGCCTTGCGCCTCACCCTCCGCGGCCGCCGCCCCTCCAGCTCCCGCGGCATCGAAAATGTCTCCTTTACCTCCTCGTCCATTCTCTTCTCGCTTTTCCATTCATCGGCACCGAACTATGATGACTCTTAGACATGATTGAGTTCCCGTGCCAGGTCTGCCAGACGCCGCTGCGGGCCAACGACGCACAAGCGGGGCAACTGGTGCGCTGCCCCACCTGCTCGACCACCCTGCGCGTCCCCGTCCCCGCCGGCGCCCCAACCGGCAATGCCGTCGCCCGCGCCTACATCGGCGCTGGCCCCGCCCCCGCCAGTTTCCGCGGCTCCGGCCGCCGCTATGGCTTCAATTGCGGCTACTGCTCTTCCCGCCTCGAAGCCACCGAATCCATGGCCGCCCAGGAAGGCCAGTGCCCCACCTGCGGCAACCAGATCACCATCCCCATCCTCGACCGCTACGGCCGCCTCATCGACCCCAAGACCCGCATGATCATCAAGCAGGACCCCCACCCCGTCCACGCCTACGCCGCCGCCGGCGACCGCGCCCCCGCCATCATGCGCCAAAAAGATGGCACCCAGGTCATCCGCTGCCCCCGTTGCCCGGCCGTCAGCCCCATCAACTCCAACAACTGCCGATCCTGCGGCATGCCCTTCACCATGGAAGGCACCCACGTCGAATCCGGCGGCGCCAGCAACGGCTACTGCGTCGCCTCCCTCGTCCTGGGCATCATCGGCATTCCCACCATGTGCAGCGTCATCCTGCCACTGCTGGCCATTCTCTTCGGCATCATCGGCTACACCCAGGTCAGCAAAAACGAAGGCGAGGGCGGCAAGGGAATGGCCATCGCCGGCATTGTCTGCGGCGCCATCGGCACCATCGGCGCCATCATGTATTACATGCGCTAAATCGTCTCCACCTGCAGGGTACGCTCTTCTCCCCTCGCCCCCGTACTCGGGGGAGAGGGTCAGGGTGAGGGGGCCCTTGTCCCTTGTCCCTTGTCCCTCGTCCCTGACTTTTGCTCCTTCGCCTCCATCTTCTCCTGCGCCTCCGGCGCCCGAATATAAATCGGCTCCAATCGATACGGATCCACAAACTCCCCCGCCCGCGCCATCTCACCCCCAATCCGCGCCAGCACCCCCGCCCGAGCCCTCCACATCTCCCCGGCCGTCACCACAATCCCCGCATCATCCGCCGGAATGTATTTCCGATGAAACGCAATCCCCTCCCCCATCAAATAAACCGGCCGATGTGCCCTTTCCAACATCGCAACCAAACTATCCAAATGCGCCCCCTCCCGTTCCACCCATCTCCCCTCCACCCGCTCAAACCGCGCCGTAAAAATCTGCTCCCGCTTCGCATCCAGCACAATAATCGCCTGCCGCGCCTCCCCCGGCGCATTCTCCACCAGCACCCGCATCGTCGGCGCCGCCACCAGCCTCACCCCCGTCGCAAACGCCAGCGTCTTGGCCAGCGTGATCCCAATCCTCAACCCCGTAAACGATCCCGGCCCCGCCGAAACATAAACCTCCTCCAAATCCCCCGCCGTCCACCCCCGCGCGCTGCACAGTTTGTCGATTAATGGAATCAACCCCGCCGCATGCTGCAACCCATGCGGAAACTCCCCCTCCTCCACCGCGCCGTCCTCATCCACCAGCGCCACCGACCCCACCCTCCCCGATGTTTCAATCGCCAGCGCCCGCGGCATGCCCCAAACGATAAGGCTCCTCCCCCGCAATTGGTAGGTCGAGCCACTCCTGCCCGACGCCATTAGAATTAGGTGCCATGGCCACACGTACCCGGGTGGCCATGCTTCATCTGTCATTCTGATATGCGCAAATCTGCGTCATCTGCGTCATCTGCGTTCTACTCTTCTCTTCCGCCTGCCGCGCCCGCGAGCTTCCCCGGCGTCGCCCCCAGCACCAACCCGCACGCCACCAGCATCATCCCCGTCCCAATCGCATACAATCTCACCTTCGCATCCCTGCACAATTCCGCCATCCTCCCGCTCCTCAATTCCAGCGGCGGCATCTGCGCCGGCGGCGCAATGCTCACCAGCGAAAACGCCGACTCCTCTCCCGGCATCACTCCCTCATCCAGCTCCAAAACCCTCGTCCCGGATCGAATAAATTTCATCTGCCTCTGCGCCAACCGCTCTGCCAACCCCGGATCTCTCCCAAGCCTCGAAATAAACTCCTGATTCACCGCCACCTGCTTATCCAGGTGCCCCAGGTCCATCTTCAGCTTCTGACACTCATACGCCATCTTCCGATTCTCATCCGCCTGTGGAATCAGCACGCAGCACGCGATCAGCCCAATCCCGGCCGAAATCAGCATGATCGTCCAGCCATGGTGCGACGCCACTTTCTCTGAATCAGGCTGCTGCAAATCAGCGCTCATTCGTAAGGTTATCGGCACACAAGACATGAAAACTGTCGCGGATGCATCCCTCACCCCCGCCGCACGGCCTCCACCAGCTCCTTAAATTCCTTCCGCACTGTTCGATCCAGTTTCACTGCAAACGAGCTCCCCCAGGCTGTGAGCTCGAATTAACCCAATCACATCCGCAATATCCTGCGCTCGAACCCTGCTCGACAACCCGCTCTTCAGCTTGATGCTGATCAAATCCCCCAACCGCACCGTCGTCACCCCTTCAATCTCGACAAAACCCGCCGCCGGCAGCTTCACCATCTTCTCCGGCACCAAACGGACCGGCACCCCATCGCAATTAAACTCGCGCTTCTTCGCATCGAACTCCATCCCCGCATCTTCAAAGGCAGCCTTGCACTCCTTGAAGGCCCCGCGCAGCGCCACATCCACATCCCGTGTCGTCCGCACATATCCATGCAACACCACCGCCACTCCCCCAATAATCACTCCATCAATATCCCGCTTTTTCAAGAGGCGCGACACCTTCACGGCCGTATCCATCACGGCGCCGCGTTTCTCCAGCATGAGCATCGCCTCATTTCGCAGATTCATGATGAAGATGGAATGCTATTTCAATCTCACCGACGGCAGCCGCTTAAGCCGCTGATTCTTCGGATCCACTTCAAACCCACCCGATTCCAGCGCCGTCACCCCCAACAACGGCTCGGCGTCATCGCTTCCGAAAATGACCGTCGCCCCAACCAACTCTCCCATTATCTCCAAACGCGCCACGCCAATTTCCATTTCAACCTCGGATCCATCTGCCAGCTCATAACTCCGCCGCCCAACGGCCTCAATCCCGATTTCCCGCAATTGCTGTGCCGGGACGTAGCAATCTGTCGCGTCGGTATCGACAAGAAAAAGCCCCTCCCATCTCCTCGCCGGATTGGCCGGATTGGCAACAACGACGGTTACGTGGATTGCTCCCATATCAAATCTCCTTCATTACTATAGGCCGCGACGATGCGCAATTATTTATTCCAAAACCTCCCCCCATATTCCCCCGTCTCCCCCAACTGCTCCTCAATCCGGATCAGCTGATTATATTTCGCCGTCCGATCGCTCCGGCAAGGCGCTCCCGTCTTGATCTGCCCGCAATTCGTCGCCACTGCGATGTCTGCGATCGTCGCATCCTCCGTCTCCCCCGACCGGTGCGACAGCACCGCCGAATACCCATTCCTCATCGCCAGATTCACCGCCGCAAACGTCTCGCTCAGCGTCCCGATCTGATTCACCTTCACCAGAATCGCATTGGCCGTCCCGCTCGCAATTCCCTTCTCAAGAAACTTCACATTCGTCACAAACAAATCATCCCCCACCAGTTGCACCTTCTCCCCCATCCGGTCCGTCAGCATCTTCCACCCCTCCCAGTCATTCTCTGCCATTCCATCCTCCAGTGACCGGATCGGATATTTCTCACACCACTTGGCCCAGTAATCGATCATCTCCTCCGACCGCAGCACCTTATCCGGATTGCTCTTGAAAAACTTGTACCCCTTCTTCTCCTTGTCCCACAGCTCGCTGGCGGCCGGATCAAGCGCCACGAAAATCTGTTTCCCAAATTTATACCCCGCCGCCTCCACCGCCTCCCCGATCACCTTCAGCGCATCCTCATTGTCCTTCAAATCCGGCGCAAATCCTCCCTCATCCCCCACCGCCGTGGACATCTTGTTCTTGTGCAAAACTTTTTTCAGCGAGTGATAAATCTCCACCCCCGCCCGCATCGCATCGCCGAACCGCTCAAACCCCCACGGCTGAATCATGAACTCCTGAAAATCCACGTTGTTGTCGGCGTGTTTTCCCCCATTGAGAATGTTCATCATCGGCACCGGCAGCGTCCGCGCCCCCGCCCCGCCCAGATACCGATACAGCGGCAAATTCGACAATTCCGCGGCCGCCTTCGCCACCGCCATCGACACCCCCAATATCGCATTCGCCCCCAGCTTCGCCTTGTTCGGCGTCCCATCCAGCTCAATCATCAGCCGATCGATCGCCTCCTGATCGCGCGGGTCCGACCCAATCAGCTCCGGCGCAATCTTCGTGTTGACATTATCAACCGCCTTCATCACGCTCTTGCCCCCAAACATCTTCTTATCATCATCCCGCAGCTCGACAGCCTCATGCTCCCCCGTGCTCGCCCCCGAAGGCACCGCCGCCCTTCCCATCGCCCCATTCTCCAGCAGCACATCCACTTCAATCGTCGGATTCCCCCTCGAATCCAATATCTGCCGCCCCTGGATGAATTCAATTGTGATTGCCATGTCATTTTCCTTCGTTAATCCGAATTGCGCAGTCTATGCGCAGCGTACCCCGTGTAAAGGACGCCGTCCTCTTCCCCTCTCCCGGTACGCCGGGAGAGGGCCAGGGTGAGGGCCTTCTTTGAACGTTGAAAGTTGGACGTTGAACGTTGGAAGTTCAGTTACTCTGCACGTACCTGATCAAATCCGCCAAATCCTGAGTAGTTAATCCCATCTCCAACCCCTCCGGCATCATCGACAACTTCGAGCTCTTCATCTCCTTGATATCCACCCTCCTAACCACCTCTGTAATTCCATTCGCCTGCAACACTCGAACACTCGCCCCCGTCTCCTCATTGATAATCCCCGTCAAATTCCTCCCATCACGCGTATCGACGGTGTAATATGTGTACTTACTCTCCACCGCCGCATTCGGATCCAATATCGCCACCAGCATCGCCCCCGCCGACCTATCGGTAAGTGAAGCCAAATCCGGCCCCACCGCATTCCCCTTCCCCCCCAACGCATGACAACTCGCGC
>DASYUA010000139.1:0-14042 GCA_036001665.1 Tepidisphaeraceae bacterium | reverse complement strand
GATTTTCTGCTTCATTCTGACCGTGATGATCTTGAGGAGGGGGTTGAAGGTGGAGGAGGGGGCGGTGCGATCGATCAACCCAGATTCCCCGCTGGGTCTGCTTAAGATAACTCGTTCGGATGGGTCAACGTTGCTCTACAGGCCCAGCGCGACGCCGCTGATTCGAAGCAAGGTTCTGGGAGCGACGGAAATTCATGCTGTGGAAGCACAGACGCTGACGGTCATGCCGGATGGCGCGGTACGGGTGAACGGCAAGCCTCAGTCAAAGGAGAATGATTTGAAGCCGGTGGGAACGGTGGCAGCGCTGCCGGGCGGAAAGAGCGAGACGGGGCCGCTGGGTCCCTTTGAGTTTCTTTCGACATTGCAGAATTCGACGATCGTCACGGTAGGCAAGGACACGATCAAAGAGCCGGATGGCAGTGCGACAACGATTTTTTATCCGGTGGAGAAGAAGGGCTCGGACCTGCTGATGCCGGGGGCGTCGCCGACGTTTGCGGGGGTGAGGTCGCAGTCGCTATTTAAGAAGCTCGATTTTCTCTCGCTGATGCTGGCCCTCTTCTGTGGGACGGCGTCGCTGCCGCATATTTTGATTCGGTACTACACAGTGAAGGACCAGGCATCAGCGCGGAAATCGACGGTGGTGGGGATCGCCGCAATCGGCTTTTTTTATGTGCTGACGCTTTATCTGGGATTGGGGGCGATGACCAGCGGGGCGCTCGATCCGACGGATAGCAACATGTCCGCGCCGTTGTTGGCCAAGTCTTTCAATAACTTCTTGTTCGCGGTCATCAGCGCGATTGCATTCACGACCGTGCTGGGGACGGTTTCGGGGTTGATCATGGCGGGATCGGGGGCGATCGCGCACGACTTGATCGCCAATACGTTTCGAGTGCAAATGGACGACCACCGCAAAGTGATCTATGGCAAGCTGGCGGCCGTTGGCATCGGGGTCATCGCCATGTGGCTGGGGATGAAATTCAAGGATTTCAACGTCAACTTTCTGGTCGGCTGGGCCTTCAACATCGCCGCCAGCGCCAATCTGCCCGCGATCATTATGCTTCTATTCTGGAAGCGCACGACCAAGCAGGGCATCACCGCGGCGGTTTCGATCGGAATGCTCTCATCCCTCGCCTGGATATTGGCCAGCCCGCAGGTGTATCGCGATGTGTACGGCCTGGACCCCGCGCGGTCGATCATCCCATTCTCCCAACCCGCACTGGTGACAATCCCGCTGGGATTCCTGGTCCTGGTGATTGTCTCGCTGATCACCTTGCGGCCGGTCTCCGGGCCGGCGTTTCCGGTGGTTGAGCAGCGCCGGGCGTAGATTCCGCCAATTTCCCGGCAATGCAGGAAAAAACCTCGACATAATTCCTCAGATATATTATATAAGACTCAGCCACGAGGTTGGGCGGAGGCGTAGGACTGTTGGCGCGGAGCGATTTTGTGGCGTGGGTGATTGGAGTCAGAGCATGTTGGATCACGCTCAAAAACAATGGCGGCTGGGGCGGGGATTTACGCTGGTGGAATTGCTGGTGGTTGTCGGAATTATCGCCGTCCTGATCGCCATCCTGTTGCCTGCGCTGAATCGGGCCAGGGAAAATGCCAGGGTGGTGCAGTGCGCGTCGAATATGCGGCAATTGGGAATGGCATTCGTGGCGTATGCCCAGGATTACCAGAACAGATTCCCGCCCAACGTCGGCGCGACGGCCCCGCCGGGTTTGCCGCCCAATCAAGCCTGGTACGACGACGACAAGATCGGGAAGTATCTGCCCAAGTATGCCTTTCCCGCGCCCGGATCGCCCACCATCGGCGGCGGCGTGATGATCTGCGGCAACGATGAGGATTCGGTGCGGTCCTATTCGCAAAACTGGCTTTCGGCGTGCTTCACCAGTCCGGGGGGGATGGCGGTCGCCAACGGGCCGCCGCCGACCGGCACATTCTTTCGTTATGGAGTTCGCGAGAGCAGCCAGATGATTCTGCTGGTTGAATCCTATGCGATCGCGGGAGTCGGTGGGGCGGCGCCCTGGCGGGCAGCGCCTTGCGTGGGGCTCAATGGTGGCCCATCTCCGGGCAGGAAATTCGGCGGCGCGGGAGGCGCGGGGCTGGCGGCCGGGAGGTTTGGAACGGTGGACTCGGAGATCGCTTATTACCGGCATCGGCTGTCGAAGGATCGGGGAAAGCTGGTGACGACGGCCGCGGGACGGGCGAATATCGTCTTCGCGGATGGGCACGCATCGCTGATGAGCGAGGATCAATTGTTTAATCGCGTGACGGGCAAGAGCCGTTTTGAGGCGCTGTGGTCGCCGCTGGATAGGAGTTTGGAGTAGGCCCAATCACGTTGGGCGCATGGTAGGGCATGCTTTAGCATGCCGTCCGAAAGCCTCGGCATGCTGAAGCATGCCCTACCTGATCTGGAATGGATCTCGATCGGACTGGCTGACAAAAAACTCAAGGTTGGCGAGCCGTTTCTGCAAGCGCTGCGCCAGCCGCTTCAGGACCGCCCTCTCGGAATTGGAATGGAGCGTAGCCACAACCGTCAGCCCCATTTGTGACGCGCGCAGAGCATCATGGTGGCGGAGCTCACCGGTGAGATAGACCTCCGCTTTCTGGGCAATCGCGTCGTTAAGCAAGTCACCGCAGGAGCCAGCGCAACAGGCCGCGCGGCTGATGGAGCCCGTGGTGGGGCCGGAGACGAGAAGGTGGGAGAGGTTTAGCTGTTGTTTAATTCGACCGATCAGCGCTGAGCGGTCGGTGGGGGAGGCGAGATTGCCAATTCGGCCCTGCCCTCGGCCTTCCGGTGGGGCGGCCAACTGAACCAGATCAAACGCGGGTTCTTCGTAAGGGTGGTGCTTCTTCAAAGCGGCGATGACCGGCTGGAGGTTTTTGATGGGAAGGATGGTTTCGATGCGGACCTCGTCAGCGTGTTCAAGCTGGCCGGGTTGGCCGACCGCTGGATTTGTTCCTTCTTCGCCAAAGAATGTGCCGGTGCCTGGAGAACGAAAGGAGCATGACGAGTAATTTCCAATTCGCCCCGCTCCGGCGGCGAAGAGCGCATCGGCGACCTTGTCGGCCGCATCGCGCGGCGTGAAAACAACCAGCTTGTAGTTGGCGGCCGATTTGGCGTCGGTAATCCGCAGCGGTTGCCTGTCAGCGCCGATGCCTATGGCGTCGGCCAGCATGTCATTGGTCCCCCCATCGGCCACGTCCAGCGCTGTGTGCGGCGAATAAATGGCCATCCCGCGCCGAATCGCGTCAAAAATCAGGGAGTTGACAAGAATGCGTTTGAGCGGCTCAAAGATGGGAGGATGGTACGAAATAATACAATCGCAACTGTTGTTGCGCGCCTCCTCGGCCACCGCCGGCGTGTAATCGATGGTGAGGAGTGTTTTGCTGATCGTCTGATCGGGATCGCCGACCAGCAGCCCGACATTGTCCCACGGCTCGGCATGGCGGGTGGGGGCCAGGTCTTCGAGGGTTTGCAGCAAATCAGAAAGTTTCATCGCTCCGGCTAGTTAAACGGGAAGCCCGCGGGGGGGCAATACCAAGCGTCACGGGATTTCTTCTTGAAGGCGCGAGTGGGCAATGCGAGGATTCCAATCGACATGAATCAAGCGGGATGGGAATTGCGAACGCTGGAGGAGGAATGGTGGCGCTGGCGGATTCTCCGCTGGCTGCGCGATTCGCTGTTATTCACCTGGGTCGTCGGGGCCCTCCTCATGGTGTTCGACCGGGAAGAAGTCAAAGCCTTTGGCTTTTGGCTCCTGTGGCTCGGTCTTGCGGGCTGGCCGATCATCATGGTTCTCGGATGGCGCTGGCAGGTGAAGGCCAGGGCGGTGGAGGAAAAATACCGGCCCTATACCAGGGGATGGCTCTCGTGGCAGGCGGTGGGATGGGTGGTGATCGGGCTGGTCATGGTTTTTTACATGCGCAGTTACGTGACGCCGGCCGTGATTACTTTCAGCCGCGAGCGCTATGACACTTCAGTGGAGCTGGCCGATGGTCGCGTGATATTTGTGAAATACATTCCAGCGCCCGCGCGGCTGGGGGGGGTGATCAATGTGCTTCAGGTCGATCCGGAAGGGGGCCGGCAGAACCTGGAGTGGAAATCGCTGCGCTGGGAGCTTGAGGACCAGGGAAAGGGGCCGGAGCCGTTATATGCGGCCGGCGAGACGGCGATGCGGCATGTTGATGGCCGAATGCTCAAATGCAATTACTGTGTCGTTCCGGTCGCGGCCCTCCTGCCTTTTGGCCTGATCTGGGTAGCCGCCTGGGCGATTGGAATCCGCCGCGTGGAGGCGCGGCGAAAAGCCAACCGCTGCCCCAACTGCGGCTACGACCTGCGCGAGAGCCCGCAACAGTGTCCGGAATGCGGCATGGAGGTGATGCGGTTCGTGGCCGATGCGCCGATGGAGATGGAGCGGAATTCCTGAGCATTTCCAATCGCGGCGCGAGGCGTCCGCACCGATTTTGCACCGGCCGCATCGCACCGATATAGTCCCGCCTATTGGGCCCAGATGATCCAGTGCAAGGTGGTTCATGATGCAGATGCGAGCAGGGATACCGTTGGCCGGCGATGTGAAGGCGATGGTGAAGGGCGGGGAATTTGCAACGCACCTGAAGTTTCACGATGAATTTCGCGCCAGGCATCAGCAGGCGTTGAGCAAGTATTACTGGAGCCGAAATCCCCTGAAATTGTGGAGCAGGAGGTGGGAATATCCGTTCGCGGCGGAGCGGGTTCTCGCTTTTGCCGGGGAGATGGGAAATCGGCCGATCAAGATGCTCGATGCGGGCTCGGGGGTGACCTATTTCCCCTATTTCCTTTGCGAGAGGATTCCGACGCTGTCGGTGCTTTGCTCGGATTACAATGCCTCCTACAAGCCGGTTTTTGATGGGATCAATCGAGCCGTCCCCAACTCGCGGGTGGATTTTCGCGAGGGCCTGTTGCAGAAGCTGCCGGTGAATGACGGCGAGATGGATATTCTGTGCTGCATTTCCGTTCTCGAGCACACCGGCGATTATCCGGCCGCGGTGGCCGAGTTCGCGCGCGTCCTCCGCCCGGGCGGATTGCTGGTGCTGACCTTTGACATCTCGCTGGATGGAAAATTCAAACTGACCGAAGCGGATGCGCGGCAGGTTTTGACTGAAGTGAAACAAAAGTTTGCCGTCGAAGACGGGCTGAGCGCCGAGGAAGAACTAAAAAAGGTGCACGAACGGGATGGGATTCTGAGCACGGATCTGGTGAAGCAAAGCGAGCCGGAATTGCTCCCATGGAAGTGGCCAATACTGATCGGATTAAGGGATTTAATGGGTGGCAAGGGTTGGACCGGCGGCTTCAAGTCAAAGACGATTTTTTGTTTGAACGGGAGGGCGGCGCAGGCGAGCGCAATGCAAAATCCAAGCGCGCTATCAACGGCTTAGACAAAAAAACTTCCCGGCTCAGCCAGGCTGCTCGGCGGCTTCCAGTCTGACCGATGGAACCGGCCGCGTTTCATCATCCAGGGTCAGCACGTGTTTCACTTTCTCATGCAGCAGCCGCACTTCATTCATATTGGAAAGGATCTCCAGCGCCGATTCGATCAAATCGAGCTCATCCTTACTGATCATCACGCAACTGAGGCCTTCACAATTGGTAATCTCCACTCGCCCCTTCTCCCTGGCGATTCGGCATAAAACCTTAAGCAGGTCTTGACCCAACGTGGCCCCATCCAACGAATAAAACAAAGGTTCTTCCACCATAAACGTACGCTCCCGGCTGAACGGTGCAACTGAGCCCGCAAACGGCGTACTGGAGAAGAGGCCACGGCCGCTAAAGCAGCCCCTGCACGATTCGTCCGCCAATGCGGAACGTCCGTCGGTTGAGCCCCGTCCGCGGAAAGCGGACCGTACGTCGACTTGCTCAGACTTGTATGGTCGCGGCCGTGGAAAGGTTCGGAATGTGGCGGAATTGCCTCAGCGGCAAGTGAGGCAGGTGACATTGAAAGCCGGGTGTGTGATATTGGTTAAAGTGCTGGCATGGCTGAGGTTGTGAGCATGATTCAACACAAATTCGGCGGCTGAAGCCGCCCCTACGAGAGTCACGAAAGGCGTTATCCGGGCGTTGGGTTGAGTTGGGGCAGGCTGGGGCTGAGGGGAGTCTCCTGAGGCGCGCGTCCGACGATATGGTCAAAGCGGCGGATGGTTGCCCAGAGAATGGCGCCGCTGACGCCCAAATGAGCCAGCCCGGCCAGGATCAGGAAGCGCAGGAATCGATCTTCATCAACAGTTCCGTAAACGGGTACCCAGAGAGATCGGCCGTAGGAAGAGTTGTAGTGACTGATCGCGGAGTCCATGTACGGGTAGGGGCAGTAGAGGCCAACGACTTCGATCACATCATCGTTGGGCGTCGAGGAAAAAATGATGGCCAGAAGCACCAGCGGCAGGAGATAGAGCACGATCGGGCCGGCAAGGTTGAGCATGACGGCGAAGGTGACGCGCTTGATCTGAAGCGAGAGATACAGGCCCGTCGCAACCCAGATGACGTTGGTGGTGAACGTGAGGTAGAGAATGATGAAGAACGTGGTGGAGTTGATCGTGCCGCCAAAGAGGAAGAGAACAAAGTGAATGATGATGATGGCGCAGAGCGGAGCCAGGCGGCGGAAGATGCCCAGCAGCTTGCCAACGACAATGCGGCGGGCCGTAAGGGGAGTGACCAGCAACAGCGTCCAGGTATCCGATTCCTTTTCCTGCGCGATGGCGGTGGCGGAGAGGACACAGGTGAGCACGGTGAGCATGCCACAAAAGATAAAGGCGAAGGGGATCTGCGCCTGCGGTTCGGAAAGGACATTGTTCGCCGACATCAGCGCATAAACAAAGAGAAGAAAAACCATAACAACGCACGCGGCCGCGATCGATTGCCAGCGGCGGCCAAAAAGCGGCCGGCGGGTTTCCCGCCAGAGAACTGGATTGTCCGAGACGGAGCGCGAGGTGGATTTTTGTGAGATGAACTCCGTCAGCGGCGGCGGGGGGGGCAAAGACGATGGGGAGATCGCAAGCCCTGGAGATTGGCTTGGTGGAACCGCCTGAGGAGGCGGAAAGACGATCGCAGGCATCGTGGGGGCCACAGCGGGCGCAGTGCCGCCCGACTCGGATTCGCGCCGGGCAACGCGGCGGAGGCTCAGCGCTGCGAGAAGTGTGAGAAGGGCGGCAAGGCCGGCGTGAATGAGGGCGCACCATTCCCAGGATGGCAATCGCATCATGGGTCGGTCGGGCACGGCCAGCAATCCGACGGCAAGGACGGGGTGGCCGATCGCGGCCAGTTGCATGAGGAAGAATTCCCAGGAGCGGGCCGTTGGGCCCGACGTCGGACCAATGGCCGCCATGATCATGGCGATCGCCAGGGGGATGAAAAAATAAATGAAGCCAAGCAGGACATAAGTGAGGAGGATGACAGCGTAGGCGCGGCTGAGGAGAGTCGAAAGAAGCAGGCCAAGGGCGGCCGCGAAAAGTGCAAACGAGACACAAATGCAGATGACGCCGAACATCTGCTCGATTTCCACTCCCCCCAGCAGGCGGACGATGGCCAGCACCGGAAGCGAGAGGCCCAGCAGCGTCAGCGCAATGAGCAAACGCGAGAAAAGCTTCCCGGCCACGATTTGCCAGGCATTGATCGGCGTCATGAGCAGCACAGGGAGCGTCTTGTGCAGCCGCTCGGAGTTGATGGCGGTGGCTGTGAGGACCGGGGCTGCGATGGCCATTGCGGCAAGGGAGAAAAAGGCGAAGACGGCGAAGAAAACCGCCCCCAGCTCGGCCAACTTCTGCGCCCGGCGGGCCACGGAGCCGATCTGGTGAATTTCCGACGCCGTCACCGAATAAACCGCCAGCATGACCAGCAGCAGCGCGCCGATGTAAAAAAAACGCAGGTAATACGTCCGTTTGCGGCGCGAGGTGGAGCGAAGCTCTTTGCCGAAAATCGGGCCGAGCGGGGAAAGTTGCCGGAGGAGGTGGAGCGGCGAACGCATGAGACTGAAGTTACGGTGAATGCTGCGCCAGGTCAAAATGAATTAGACGAAGGATGGTCGCCGGTATTTCCTCTGCTGCGTGGGGGGCTACAATTCGGCCGCTGTGAAGAAATGATTTTTGAGAGGATTTAGAAATGCCCTGGTTTCATGAACAGGCCGAAGCGATCCCCCGCAAGCGGGTTGAAGAGCTCTGTCAGCGGCTGCTGGATGAGGCGCGGACGCGTCTGAAGCTTGATTTTCGGCGGGTGCTTCTGCTCCCGCCGGATTTGACGCGGGCCCACAGCGGAGCAGGATGGATCACCGAGACCCTGTATAGGCTGCTGCCAAAAACCTGCGACACGCACGTCATCCCCACGCTGGGCCAGCATGTGCCACACGATCGCGCCACCAACCAATGGATGTTCGGGTCAGTTCCGGAGGAGCGAATTCACGCGCACGATTGGCGGAACGGCGTCACGCCTGTGGGTGCCGTGCCCAGGGAAGTGGTGAAGGAGAAGTTTGGCGCGGCAACCGCCGTGGACTGGGAGATTCCAATTCATCTGAACTCGATGTTGATGAAGCAGAAGTGGGATTTGATCATCAATGTCGGGCATGTGGTGCCGCATGAGGTGCTGGGGTTTGCGAATCACAATAAGAATTATTTCATCGGCCTGGGCGGCAAGGAGACGATTTGTGCCGCGCACCTGGCGGCCGCGACGTATGGGATCGAGGCCAATCTCGGCAATCTGATCACTCCTCTGCGCGCCTGTTTCAACTGGGCCGAGGAGAAGTTTTTGGGCCATCTGAAGGATGTCTATCTTCAGGTGACCATGCATCGGGACGCCGGCGGCAATCTGGCCCACTCGGGCATTTTTGTCGGCGATGACCTGGAAACCTATTTGATGGCCGCGCGGCTCAGCGCCAAGCAAAACATCACCCTGTTTGACCAGCCCATCAAAAAAATCGTCGCGGTGATGCAGGGGGATGAATTCAAGGCCACATGGACGGCCAACAAGGCCGTCTATCGCACGCGCCTGGCCATGGCCGATGGCGGCGAGCTTTTGATCATCGCCCCCGGCCTGGAGCGCTTCGGCGAGCAGCCCGAAGTGGATGCGCTGATCCGCAAATACGGCTATTGCGGGACCCCAAGGATTTTGTCGCTCTATCGCCAGAATCAGGACATGCAGGATTTAGCGCATGCCACGGGGCATCTGATGCACGGCTCCAGCGAGGGCCGCTTTACCATCCGCTACGCGCCGGGGCATCTGACGCGAAAGGATATTGAAGGGGTAAAGTTCGAATGGGCGGATTTGAAGGAGACTTTGAAGCGATATGATCCGGCGAAAATGAAGGAGGGCTGGAACACCATGGCGGACGGCGAGAAGGTGTTTTTTATAGCGACGCCGAGTGCTGGGTTGTGGGGGACGAAGGGGAAGATGAAGGGGAGGGGGGTGGAATTAGAGTTGAGATAGTCTCAGACTTCTTTTTCGCGATCTTTCCAATAATTGGGATCACGGTGCAGATGCATTACCGCGAGGAAGAATATCTTCGCTGAGACGATCTTGTAAACGAGTCCATAAGGGAAGCGTTCGAGACGATAGCGCCGCTTGTCATCCAAAATAATCGTCCAGCGATGAGGATGTTCGACCACCTCTTGGATGGCTTTGTCCACCGCATCGGCGAATTCGTCACCGAGGCCGGGTTTTTCGGCATTGTAGTAGGCAATTACTTCCGCAAGCTCAACTTCGGCAGCTTTGGCGAAAGCAAATTTCGCCGCTAAGATATCATCTTTCATAAATTTACCAGCGACCGAATGGCGTGCAGTGGGTGAGGCTTGCACTCAATTATTTCTGTCGCTGGCGAAGCATCTTCAAAATCTCGGCTCCATCGACGACTTCCATTTCGCCAGACTCAATTGCGATCATGCGGCGTTCCGCTTCCTGAGCCCAGGCTCTATCGACGGCTGACACGTCAGGACCGTCCAAGCTGGCCAATAACTTCTCCGCCAGTTCAGCGCGGACATCAGCTGGTAAAGCCAACACTTCCTCCAGAAGTTGTTGTTGTGTTCTGCTCATACACTACATCTTACCTTGTTTATCGACTCCCGGATCGCCTGGTTTGAGTTTCCATTTCCCCGATTGCCCGAAGAACCTGCACGGATTGTCATAAAAGATCTGACTCGCCCCCCCTTCCGAATGCCCTCGCCTCAGAAATTCCAGGCATGTATCAATCATATTGTTCGGATGCGATTCCCCCCAGTCGCTGGCGCTGTTCACGCAGATCATGTGCGGCCCGAATTGCTCCAGCAGGTCCGCCCCCCGCTGCGGAGTCACTTTCGAAACCGGATAGATTGTGAGTCCCGCCCAAAACCCCGCGTCCCTGGCCATCCGGATCGTGTGTTCTTCACAGTGATCAATCAAAACCCGCTCCGGTTTGATCCGCTGATCGTTTTTCAAAATACTGGTGATGATGCTCGTGCCCTTGTGCTTGTCTTCCAGGTGGGGTGTGTGAATCAGGATCAATTGGTTGTATTTGGCCGCAACATCCACGTGTTCTTCAAAGATGGTGATCTCATTGCGGGTATTTTTATTGAGCCCGATTTCGCCGATGCCCAGGACCCGCGGATGATTCAATAGCGGCGGAATCAGCTTGATCACCTCACGCGAAAGCGCGACATTTTCCGCCTCCTTGGCGTTGATGCACAGCCAGCAGTAATGGTCGATGCCATACATCGCCGCCCGCTTCGGCTCCACATCCATCAGATGGCGGAAATAATCGGCGAAGGAGGCGGCCGAGGAGCGATCAAAGCCCGCCCAAAACGCCGGCTCGGAGACTCCCACCACGCCGCACCGCTGCATGAATTTATAGTCTTCAGTCGTGCGGCTGACGCAGTGAATGTGTGGATCGATGAATTTCATGGTGCTCATCGCGATGGTGGGGGACTGGTGTCACTGAAGATGTTCTGCACCTGCTCAGCGCGGTTCCCCCCCGCGCCCGGGCCGCTGTTGAGTACGGCGATCGCCTTGTGCAGTTTTTGCAGGCGGGGATCGGATTTGAACAGGGCGGAGCTCTGTTCCCCCCGCTCCACCCGATCCAGATCGGCCGCCAGCGACAGCGTTCTCCAGCGCATTTCAAGGAAAAACTGATCGAGGATTTCTTTTGCGGTGGCCATGGTTCCTAATTGTAGCATGTGCCGGGGAGGCCCTTCCATTTCGTTAAATCAGCGGCCGCGTCCGAAACGTCTCATCCAGCCACGGGCTCAGCAGGCCGGCCAACAAGAGGGCGACGTAGGGGCCAAAGGAGGTGGAGAGATAAAGCTGAAACGCCGCAGTCAGCAGCCCCAGGGCGATGGCAAAAACCACCTTGGCCTTCCGCCCCATCGGGCAGATCGAGGGAGACGTTGCCAGAAAGAACAGCATCAGCAATAGTGGCGATGCCATCAATTCATAATTCGCAAAAGTGACTATCGTGGCCAGATCAACTCTTGCCAGCACCAGCGGCCGCCACTGCGCCCCCGTCTCATGAATCGCCGCAGGCACCGGCAGCAACAGAAACGCCGCGAAGGTGATGATCACGGCCACCAGCGGGATTCGATAGTCGATCAACCCCCGATAGAGCAAAAACAGTCCCCCGATGATCACCGCGATGGCCGAACTCGCCCCAATCGGCCCCGGATGCCCGCCCACCACCAGATCCTCCAGCGGCGGCATAGCATCGCGCACCAAACCTTCCACTGAAATCCAGCCAGAGTTGGTGCCGTGTCTCAGCTGGGTATAGTCGATCAGTTGCTGCGAAGCGACTCGAGGGATGTAAATCGCATCGGTCGGAGGCTCATCGCGCGAGGCGATCCACGGCTCAGCGCGAATCGATTCGGTGATTCTGTCGTTGTGGATCACGTTGGCCAGATCGCCGGTGAGCATCCGCGTACGATGCAGCACCAGGTGCGGGTGAAAATAGGGATAGAAAAAAAGCACCAGCGTGAGTTGTGTGAGCAAAAGCGGATGCACCCGCGAGAACCCCACCCCGCCCGTGAGCCAGAGCATCAAGACCAGCAATAGACACGCGGCCGGCACAATCATCCACGTCGTCCCCCCGGCGAGCAGGTCCTTGATGTCCCGGCCCACCAGCAGGTGCGGCGGCAGCATCATGGTCATCAAAATGGCCAGCCAGATCGCGTGCGGCAGGTGCAGCGACCCCCCGCGCCGACCGATCCGTTGCCACACCAGCGTGAAGAACAGTGTCGATGCCAGCGCCATCATCAGCACCGCCATCGCCCGCCACCCATAAAGAATCGCCCCCGCCGTCAGCGGAAAAACCGATCCGAGCATGTGTACGACGTAAAATCGCCCGAAATTTCGCCCCCCTCCGCCCTCGCTGCGGATGACGGCGCTGAGCCGGGGTTGAGACGTGGCGGGTTCGGGGGAAAACACTTGGGACATAGGCACGAAGGCATGAGGACTGTGGCCCGCGGTTCTCGGCCATCCATCGCCTTACATCACCTTCAACTTACGGATGGATGAGGCCAGTGGCAACTGCGACGGGCAGATGTACGAGCAGATCCCGCATTCGATGCAGTATTCCAGCCCGGCGCTCAGCGCCATGTGCTTGTCCTCCTGCTGCGATGCTTCCAGCAGCCGCGCTGGATGCACCGCCATCGGACATTGATCGACACACCACCCGCATCGCACGCACGGAGTGCTTGGGCTGTCGGAGCTGGGCGGCAGCGTGTGAATCTTCAATTCCGACGCGCCCACCACCGTATCAGCCGTCGCCAGATTCTGCGCCAGCAGGTCCCCACAGAACACAGCGCTGCGGTCCGGATTGATCTCCAGCCAGTCCAGAAGGTCGCGCACCGGAGTGCCAACTGCGGCCAGAACATACTGCGATTCATTGCGCAGCCGATCGCGCACGGCCACCGGCACATGAAGCATCGGCTGATCAAACAGCAAGCTATTTCCCACGGCCAGCGCCGCCGCGGCATCAAGCACCAGCGCCCCATGCTCGACCGGCAGAAATCCTGGTTTGAGTGGACGGGCCAGCAGGGAATAGAGCAGCAGCGTCGGGTCTGCCTGTGGATAACGCACCGGCAACAGCGCGATCTGAACCCCGGATTCCTTTGCGAAATGACTAAGCGCCTCGTGCAAGGATGGAGGAACCGCCTGGTCAAGCACAAACAGCGCCGTTTTGGCGTTCATCGCCTTTTTGAGCACCCCGATCGCCGAAAAAATGATGTGCCCAAAATGCGATGCGAAAACCGTATTCGGCCGAAGCGGTGGCTCGTGGTCAATGCAGTTGCAGATGATCGTATCGATCGGCCGCTTGCAGGCGCGATTGAGCTGCCCAATAAGGTCCGGCACCCCCCGCCGGTCCGCCCACACGCCGGAGTGCAAAAGTCGATCCAGAATCCCCGGCAGATCCATCGTCGGCAGGTCCGCCGCGCTGACCGTCAGTTGTTCGGCGGCCAACGAGGACTCAGCGTCCGGCGCGTCGATTTCCAACGCCACCGAATAAGCGAGTGCCCCATTTGTGAGAGAGACGATTCTTTCCCCAATGATTTTCGAGCGCGCTGGCGCCGACGGCCCGCCGGGCGATTCCAGGAGCGATTGCCCTTTCTGGAGCACCGTGCCGGCCGGTTTCGGTTTGGGATCGGGCGAGCGCGCCGGGATGATCAGGCGCGGAGGCAGCGGCATGTGCCGAAGCCGCGGCGGGTCGATTGGCCAATCAGATGGCCAACTCAGGCCGCCTTGCCAGGGGATGGGGTCGTGTTTCATTATTGCATGCCCGCACAACCGGACCTACGACGGATTCATGCCCCCGCCAAGGGAATATCGTTTCGCCGGCATATTTCCTTGAGCTTATCGGCCGCAACTTTGAACAGTTCCGGCCCCGTTTCCCCGTGCGAATGCCCGGCCACCTTCAGGTGCGGCTCCAGGCTGACAAACTCGCGGTACCCGTGCCGCCACGCATCCACCAGAATCGGCTCGATCTGCCCATCCCCATCGCCCGCCGGCACGATGCTCCCATCCGCCAGCCGCGCATCCTTCACATGAATGTGAATCGTGTACG
>DASYUA010000138.1:0-14384 GCA_036001665.1 Tepidisphaeraceae bacterium | reverse complement strand
CGGAAAAACCCTCTACACCGGCGTCAATCTCGCCGGCGCTGAATTCGGCCCAACCCCCACCCCCGGCAATCTCGGAACCTACGGCTCCAGTTACCTCTATCCCACTCCCGCCGAAGTCGACTATTACATCAGCAAGGGAATGGACACTTTCCGCCTCCCCTTCCGCTGGGAACGCTTGCAGCCCACCCTCAACGGCTCCCTCGACACCACCGAGCTTTCCCGCCTCGACAGCTTCGTCAGTTACGCCACATCAAAAGGCGCGCACGTCGCCATCGAGCCGCACAACTTCGCCCGCTATTACCCCGACCCCGCCAACTTCCAAAGCTCAACCCAGGGCCTGGTCGGCAGCGCTGTGCCCAACTCCGCCTTCGCCGATTTCTGGTCGCGCCTCGCCAGCACCTACAAATCCAACTCGCACGTGATCTTCAACCTGATGAACGAGCCCAACACCATGCCCACCGAGCAGTGGGTCTCCGCCAGCAACTCCGCCATCGCGGCCATCCGCGCCGCCGGCGCCAACAACCTCGTCCTCGTCCCCGGCAACGCCTGGACCGGCGCCTGGACCTGGTTCCAGACCTGGTACGGAACCCGCAACGCCACCGCCATGCTCAACATCGTCGACCCCGCCAACAATTTCGCCTTCGACGTCCATCAATATCTCGACAGCGACGGCTCAGGCACATCGGCCACGATCCTCAACAACGACCCCACCATCGGCGTGCAGCGCCTCACCGCCTTCACAAATTGGCTCAAAACCAACAACCGCCGCGGCTTTCTCGGCGAGTTCGCCGTGGCCAATTCGACCATCGGCAGCGACCCTTCGCAGATCGGCGATGAAACGCTGAGCAACATGCTCAACTACATTGGCCAGAACAACGACGTCTGGCTCGGTTGGACCTGGTGGGCCGGCGGGCCATGGTGGGGCAACTACATGTTCACCCTCGACCCCACCAATCTTGGCTCCCCCGATCAGGCCGACCGCCCGGCCATGGCCGCACTCCAGCCCTATTTCAGCCCGATCCCCGAGCCCACCTCGCTCGCGGCCATCAGCCTCTGCGCCTCCCTCCTCCTTTCCCGCCACCCGCGAGCGAAATAACAGAGCTGCCGACGAAATCCCGATCATCCGCAATCACGCGCCTGCCTTAAGCAGCTCCATCTTGTCACTCCACTGCCCCAGCACCCATCCTCCAATGCGATGAACCTCGCGCCGGCCAGCATTAGTAGAATCGGCGTGACGGGCAACCATCTCCGAAACCCGCCGCAGCGACTCCCGATACTCCGCGAGCGCGGCCGGCTTGATCCTTCCCGCCGCCAACTCGATCCGCACCCGCTGCGGATCGACCAGCGGTGATGACTGACACCACGTTCGCCCCGTGAAAAAAACACCCTGAAGCAGCAGCAAATCCTCAATCCACCCCGCCTCCACCTCCCCTCCAAAAATCTCACGCCCTAGCCGCTTCCTGAAATCCTCGAACCCCAGGCCGGTATCCTGCGAAAATTCGCGGTAAGCGATGCGGTTGACGCGGATCGGCAGCTCGTTGTAAGGCATCTCGCCGGTTTTCAACCAGCCAAATCCAAATGGAATCTGCCGCTGCCCAATCAAATCCGCCCGCCCCTCCTCAATGTGCGTCGTGATGTACGAGAAGCCTTCGAGCGAAGGAAGGTATCCCTCCAGTTTCGCCTCGCGAGCCCGAATCGCGCCCTGGCGAATCGCCTGCGGGCCGTGCAACGCCGGCCCATCATCCGACCAGATGCTCGAGCGCGCCTCGCCAATCAGCCCCCGGTCTGGATGCGCGCTGTGGGGCGTGAAAAACAGCGTCCACCGCGGGTCAAACTTCTTCTTGGCCGCCTCCGCATCGAGCCCCGGCACCTTCGAGCCCGAAAAATAGTGCGGATATACCACGATCATCGCCCTCGGCCGATCCCTCCAGACTCGCTGCGACAGACCAGAAACGAAATCAAACTCGCGCTCATAAAAGTGCCCCGCGCACTCCGGACAATGGCAGATCGCGTAGTCGCTCGATTCGATCAGCAGGCCATCCGCATCAGGATAAAAATCGAAGAACATCTCCTCGATGTATTCCAACATGAATCGCTGCGAATCGGGTTTTGAAGGACACAGGTTCCAGCCCCAGCAATGAATGCCAAACATATCCGTAGCCTGGCCATCCTTCTTGCGTGCCCGAAGCTCAGGCCGGTCAATCGTGTATTGATTCACCCCGTCATACCCAAACGGCGTGAACCCCAGCAGAATTTTGATCCCCTTCGCCTGCGCATATCGAATCAGCTCGCCCGCGAAATCAGCGCGGACATTCTCGTGCTCTTCGTTGTATTTCCACGTCTGCGGAAATTTTTTCGACCGGAATCCCCCCGCCATCCATAAAATAAGCAGGTTGATCCCATCCGCCGCGAAGCAATCGATGGCCAATTTCCACGCCGCCAGACCAAACGTCGGCATCCGCATGAACGTGATGTAATACCCGCGATGCTCAAACCCCCTCGACGCCTCGGCCGCCGCCGGCGCAACGCCCTCCATCGCCAACGCGGCCAGAGCGGCGCTCCCTCCGGCCAGAAAGCCACGCCGGCTGATGCCGCCCCGCAATTTTGAATCGTCACACCACGGTTCCATGGCTACTGCCCTGCGGATGTACCCCATCAATCCTGCTATCATATAAAATAACGCGCTGACCATCGTGGTCTGGGCAATCAGGACGGAAAGATCCATGGACTCAAGCATCCAAACCGCTCCCCCCTCAAAAGCCGCTCTCTGGACCGGCCGCATCTTAAGCGCAATTCCCGTGTTGATCCTGCTGATGAGCGGCGTCATGAAATTCCTCAAGCTGCCCGCCGTCGTGCAGGGATTCGAGCATCTTGGCTATCCTGCAAAACTTGCCTTGCTGCTTGGAATCCTCGAAGTCGGCTGCACCATCATCTACCTGATCCCGCGCACCTCCATCCTCGGCGCCATCCTGCTCACCGGATATCTGGGCGGGGCCATCGCCAGCCACGTGCGTATCGGCGAATATCCAAACTTCGTCACCATCGTAATCCTCGGCATTCTCGTCTGGCTGGGGCTTTACCTTCGCGACCCCCGGCTGCGGGCCCTGATTCCGCTGCGAACTTAAACCACCCTGACGCGCCATATTGGCAAGGAAAGGAAAACCGTGATGCTGCGCATTAAATGTTGCCTGGTCATTTCGCTCGCCATCCTCACTGGCTGCTCTTCTCAACAGAAGCCCGCTCAAAACAGCCCGCCCCCGCCCAACGACTTGTCCCAGTTACAAGGCGAATGGCTCATGATCTCCGGCGTCGCCGACGGCTTTGCCCTCCCGGATGGCATGGCCCGCAACTTCAAACGAGTCTGCCGATCCAACGAGCTCACCGTGACCAACGGCGCCCAATTGATCATGAAAGCCACCATCACCCTCGACCAGACCAAAATTCCCAAAACCATCGACTACGACGTCATCGACGGCCCCACCAAGGGCAAAAAACATCTCGGCATCTACGAGCTGAATGGCGACACTCTCAAATCCTGCTTCGCCGCCCCCGATGCCCCGCGGCCCACCGATTTCTCCTCCACCTCCGGTGATCGCCAGACCTTTTCAATATGGAAGCGCGCCAAACAGGAGTAGTGAACTCTCTCTCATTCATTCCGGCCTTCGCCCGTAGGGGCGGCTTCAGCCGCCGTGCCCTGCGGCATCGACAACCCGCAACCGACCCGCCCGCCCGATCCCCTCCTTTTCAAAAATATTCTCTTCACACTTGTCGATTTCCCGCTTCCCCATTCTTCTACCTTCTGGAACAACTATTGCACGGCCCAAACTCAAAAAGGAGTCCCCATGAAAACCAGCCAGGAAACCGAAATCTCCCTCCCAAAAATCGTCAGCCAGGCCGAATGGCAAAAGGCCCGCGACGCCCTTCTCATCAAGGAAAAGGCCGCCACCCACGCCCGTGACGCCCTGGCCGCCGAGCGCCGCCGACTGCCCATGGTCAGAATCGACAAAAACTACCTCTTCATCTCCCCCACCGGCAAAGTAAAATTCCTCGACCTCTTCGAAGGACGCAAACAGCTCATCCTCTACCACTTCATGTTCGCCCCCGGCGTCCAGTGCTGGCCGACGGCCGGCTGCCCCGGCTGTTCCATGTTCATCGATCAAGTCTGCCACCTCGCCCATCTCCACGCCCGCAACACTTCCTTCTGCATGGTGTCCCTCGCCCCATTGCCAACCCTCGAACGCTACAAGGAGCGCATGGGTTGGCGCATTCCCTGGGTCTCCTCCTCCGAAACCGACTTCAACACCGACTTCGGCCTCAGCACCCCCAAAGGCGAGACCTTCGGCCTCAGCGTCTTCGTGCGCGATGACCAGCACGTCTATCGCACCTACCACACGGCCGGCCGCGGCGTCGAAGCCCTCGGACCCGTCTGGACCTTGCTCGATCTCACACCCCTCGGCCGCCAGGAAGAATGGGAAGACACCCCCAGCGGCCGACCCCAAACCCCAAACTACACCTGGTGGCGTCGTCATGACGAGTACGGGACATCAGTGGGACAAGAAGCTTAGGCGCATCGCCGCGCGGTGCGCGCCGGGTTACCTTGAGTTCCCACGGGCCCGCTGGACGGCAATGCTTCCGCCGCTCATTTCTCAACAAATGACTTCAGCCTCGCCAGCGCCTCATCCCACTTTTTGGAGATGTGATCGAGAGCACGCTGCGCCTCACCGAGCCGCTTCGGTTCCAGTTCAAACAGCTTCTCGCGCCCCCGGCGAACGCCACGAACCAGCCCGGCCCCCTGGAGCACACGAAGATGCTTGGTGATCGCCTGCCGCGTGACCGTCAAACCCTCCGTAAGATGCGCGATCGAACATCGCGAACCCCCGCTGAGCTTCATCACCAGCGTCAGCCGCGTCTCATCTCCCAATGCAGCGAAAACCGGCGTGCTTCGGCGCATCTCCGCAACCGCGTTTTCATCGCGTCTTGCTGACATAAGCCTCGATGTTCTTCATCTGCGCCGTCCAGCCGCCGCTGTTCATCCGGTACGCCTCATCTCGCCGTGCCGCCGGAATCGCGTCAAAACCCGACTCGCTCACCACCAGCAACGTTCCGCCTTTCGTCTTTTCAAGCCGGAATTCCACCAGCGTCATCGGCTCCTTCGAATAGTCCACCTTGGGATCCACCGCATACGGATGCCAGCGGAACGAAAACAGCCGCTCGCTCTCCATCTTCTCAACCGCCATCTCCATGGTCAGGTGCTCATAACCCGGATGCGTGATTTTTCCCCGCGTGGTTTTTCCCGCAACAAACGGCCCTTCCAGCTTCACCCCAAACCACTCGCCAAATTCCCTGTGATCGCTCAGCGCCCGCCACACCCTCGCCGGCGACGCCTTCAGCTCGATCCTCTTCTCAATCCGGTCAGTGCTCGATTTTGCCATATGCAACCTCCAAGTTGCATATTAGCACGCTCCTCAAAAGACAGCAAGGGTTGTTCTTTCAAGGGAAATCGGGACGACAGGACACCAATCGAATTTTTTCTGCCTCTTTGCGCCCAGATCAACAGCCTCGGCCGCTGGCTGCTGATTGCGGATTTAAATTTCCGTGATGGACAGAATGTTACCGTCGGGATCCTTGAACCACGCCACTTGCGCGCCGCTGGGGGAACGCCAGATCCCCAGGGGGTCCTGATGCATCCCCTGGAAACGCTCAAACTCGATCCCCCTCTCGCGAAGCGCGCGCACGGTGCTCTCCGCGCTCGAAACACGCCAACCCAGAATCGTGAATGGAGCCGGCCGGAAGTCCTTCACGGTTGAGACGTTCGCGATGCGAACCGTAACGCCGTTCGCACTGAACACCATCGCGAATGCATCCTCGCTGATGAACTCCAGCCCAAGCGTTTGCTCGTAGAAACGACGCGATTTTTGGGGATCACGCGTGGGCACGAAGGCAATCAATTCCGCGGTTCCAAGCACGACTCCTCCATTCTCACAACCCCCAAGCCCCTCACGCCCGCGACCGCTCTCGGACGCGGCCGTCCGTGCGCTACCTAACGATGCAGCCGATCAGCAAAAACGGACAATCGGGGCGACAGGACGTCAATTGAACTTTTCGCGTGGACGATCGATCCGACATACTTCCCGATCCATATTTGTTGCTTTTGTAACAAACAATTCTCACCAAGACAAAGTTGACGCCGTGCCCGAAAGTTAGCAATATGTTCGGTATGAGCGAAGAGGACTTCTCCTACCGCGATGCTCTGCCCAACGGCCCGGCCCATCGGCGCGGGGCCGGGATGAATCCCGGCAATCGATTCGAAACCATCCGGCTTCACGTCCTTGGCGAAGAGATCGACCGGCAATGGGTGGAACGGCAAAACGACGACGGCTCGACCAACCGCGTCGAGCGGCAGGTCTTTTTCGATCGCACGCAACGCATCATCAACCAGGTTTCCAGGACGGCCGACGTGCCCTTCGATTGGACATTGAACCCGTATCGCGGCTGCGAGCACGGATGCATCTACTGCTTCGCCCGGCCATACCACGAATACCTCGGCTTTAGTTGCGGGCTCGATTTCGAAACCAAGCTGATGGCCAAGCCCGATGCGGCCAAACTGCTGCGGCGGGAACTGGCATCGCCAAACTGGCGTCCGGAGCCGATCGTCATGTCGGCGAGCACCGACATCTATCAACCCATCGAGCACAAAATGCGCATCGCCCGCCAGTGTTTGGAAGTACTGGCCGACTGCGGGCAGCCGGTGACCACGATGACCAAGAGCGCCTTGGTGCTGCGCGACACCGATCTGTGGTCCCGCCTGGCCGGGATGAACGCCGGCCGGGTCACGATCACGCTGGTGACGTTAGATGCCGACTTGGCCCAGAAGCTGGAGCCGCGTGCGTCCTCGCCGGCCGGACGCCTGCGGGCCATCCGCGAGCTGACGGCGGCGGGGGTGCCGGTGTCGGTCAACATCGCGCCCATCATCCCCGGCCTGACCGACACGGAATTGCCGCGGATCCTCAAGGCGGTGACGGAGGCTGGCGCCCGGCGGGCGGCCTGGGTCCTGCTGCGGCTGCCATATCAAATCAAGGATCTGTTTCTCGATTGGCTGAAGCGATCCGTCCATCCAGACCGCGCGAGGAAAGTCGAATCGCTGATCCGCCAGGCCCGTGGCGGAAAGCTGTACCAGGCATCAGAAAATCGCCATCGCGGACGAGGGCCGATCGTGGAACAACTCGCCCAGACGTTCGACGTCTTCACGCGAAAGTACGGCCTGAACCGCGACATCCGCCCGCTCTCCACGGCTCACTTCCGCCGACCTGAAATCAGTGGACAGATGCGACTGTTTTAAGGGGAAGCTTCAGCTTTGGGAGCCAGCACCCATGTCTCTTCGAGTGCTCTTTTTAGACATGAATTCGTTTTTCGCTTCCGTCGAACAACAACTCCGGCCGGAACTTCGCGGCCGGCCCGTCGCGGTGGCGGCCATCGATGTCGATTCCACCGTTTGCATCGCCGCCAGTTATGAAGCCAGGAAATACGGCATCCGCACCGGCACGCCCGTATGGCAAGCGAGAAAACTGTGCAAATCGCTGCAACTGATCGAGGCCCGGCCCGACATTTACGTCCGCATCCATCACCAGATCCGCGATGCCGTGGAATCGTGTTTGCCGGTTCATGCCGTTCTTTCTATTGACGAATTATCGTGCCGCCTGAGTCCCGCCGAGGCCGAACCCGCGGCCGCGATTGCATTGGCGCGTCGCGTCAAACAAGCCATCCGCGATCGCGTTGGCCGCCATTTGCTCTGCTCCATCGGATTGGCGCCCAACCGCCTCCTGGCCAAGGCCGCGGCAGACGCGCAGAAACCAGATGGCCTGGTGACCATCACCGAACAGGATTTGCCGCATGTGCTTTATCCGTTCCAGCTCGATGATCTGTCCGGCATCGGACCACGAATGCTTAAAAGGCTGAATGAAATTGGCGTGATGACCATAGAGCAGCTCTACCTGCTTTCCGAATCACAGATGAGAGATGTGTGGGGCGGAGTTGTCGGGCAACGATGGTGGCATTGGCTGCGGGGCCACGACCTGCCAGAAGCGCCCACGCGGCGGACCACGCTGGGACACTCTCACGTACTTCCGCCCGAACTTCGCACCGAGCAGGCTGCCCGGGCGGTCCTCATCCGGCTGATTCACAAGGTCGGCGCCCGTCTGCGCCGCATCAACTATCTGGCCGGCCGGATGGAGATTTACATCTCCTTCACCTTTCGCGAGGAGGGATGGAGCAAATCGGTCTCTTTAGGGTTGTGCCAGGATACGCAGACGATGCTTGAAGCATTCCATGAGTTGTGGCACTACCGGCCACGACCAGGCAAGCCCACTCAAGTCGCTGTTACTTTGTACGACCTGGCCTGCGAAGGCTCGGCCAGTTCTCCACTATTTCCAGCCCAGCTGCGGCGCATGAATTTGGCGCGCACGCTCGACCAGCTCAACAGCAAGTTCGGCTCGGACATGATCTATTTCGGTGGAATGCACGGCATGTCGAGCGCCGCCCCCACCCGAATCGCCTTCACTCAAGTCCCCGAGTTGATAAACGATCCAGGCCAACCCCAGGTGAATCTCTGCCAAACAACATGACAATCGGGGCGACAGGACACCAATTGAACTTTTTGTGACCGCCATAACGCTATTAGAGCCGGATATTCAGAAAGTAGTCAGGTCTGATTTGGGTCGCTCATTATAGTCCTCATTATCACTCTGTTAATATGAACGGGCGATGGAAATGCGTCAGCCGGTAGAGCGCCGGCAAAACCAGCAGGGTGAGCAGAGTCGAAGAAATGATCCCGCCGATCACAACCGTCGCCAATGGCTTCTGGACTTCGGCACCGGGGCCGGTGGCCAGTGCCATCGGAACGAATCCAAGCGAGGCCACCAACGCCGTCATCAATACCGGCCGCAATCGAGTCATCGCGCCTTCAACTACCGCTGCCTCCAATCTCAAGCCCGTCGCCCGCAACTGATTGATATACGACACCATCACCAAGCCATTTAGCACCGCAACCCCCGACAAGGCGATGAATCCGACGGCGGCAGTGATTGAGAACGGCATGTCACGCAGCCACAGCGCGACGATGCCGCCCGTGAGAGCCAGTGGCACACCGCTGAAGACAATCACCGCATATTTGACTGAATTAAACGTGCTGAAGAGCAGGATGAAGATCAGGAACAAGCAGGCCGGAACGACCACGCTCAGCCTGCGCCGTGCGGCCGCCAGATTCTCAAATTGCCCGCCCCACTCAAGCCAATATCCCGGCGGCAGCTTTACCTGTTGTTCTATTTTCCGCTGTGCTTCCGCGACGAATGAGCCAATGTCGCGCCCCCGGACATTGGTCTGCACGACCATCCGGCGCTTGCCGTTTTCGCGGCTGATTTGATTCGGCCCTTCGGCGGCCTTGATACGCGCGACTGATGAGAGTGGTATAAATGCCGGAGCGACGGTCAACTCACCGGGCATGTCGAGCAATGAAGTGAAGCGGGCGTTATCTCTTCCCTCGGCTCGCGGCAGTGGGATGGGAAGATTCCGTAATCCGTGAAAGTCATCGCGCAGTTGGTCGGGCAGCCGAACTACCAGATCAAAACGCCGATCCCCCTCAAATACTTGGCCCGCCTCGCGCCCGCCAATGGCGGCGGCGATCACATCCTGCACATCCGCCACGCTCAGCCCATATCGCGCGATCGCAGCGCGATCAACCTGGATATCGAGAAGAGGTTGCCCAGTCGTCTGCTCGATTTTCGGTCCGGTAGCGCCCTCCACCGTGGCCAATATCCGAGCGATGGTTTGGGCGGTGGGCATTAACTTTTCAATATCATCGCCGTAAACCTTCACGGCCACATCGCCTCTTACACCCGCAATCAATTCGTTGAAGCGCATCTGAATGGGCTGGGTGAATTCATAGCCATTGCCCGGAAGCGCCCTCAGTTCCAGTTCCATCAGCCTGATCAGATGACCCTTGTGCCCTCCTATCCGCTCTTGCTCCTCCTCCTCTTCCTTACTGCTCTTGCCCTCGGCTTCGATGCCAAGCTCCTTCTCCCGCCGCTCGATAATCTGGCGAAGGTCGGCTTCTGAGCGCCACTGGTCCCTCGGCTTGAGGATGATGAATGTATCCGAAGAATTTGGACCCATTGGATCAGAAGCCATCTCGGCCGTCCCCGTTTTAGAAAACACAAAAGCCACCTCAGGAAACTTCTCTTTGATCAGCCGCTCCACCTCCAACTCCATCTGGGTTGATTGAGTGAGACTGACGCTGGGTACGCGCAACCCTTCAATAGCCATGTCCTGCTCATCGAGCGTGGGGACGAATTCCTGTCCAAGCCGGGTGAATAGCCAAAGTGAGGCGACGAATACAAGTACAGCAGCCGGGATAATTGCCCACCGCCACCGGACCGCAAGCTGGAGCAATGGCGCATATCCGCGCTTGGCCAGTCGAATCAGGAAATTCTCCTGCTCACTTACCCGACCACGTACAAGAAGCGCGACCATCGCAGGCACAAACGTGAGCGAGAGCACCAATGCGGCGATCAAGGCGAGAACAACCGTCAGCGCCATCGGCTTAAACATCTTTCCCTCAATGCCGGTCAGAGTGAGGATAGGAAGATAAACCGTGATGATGATGGCTTGGCCGAAGAGGGCCGGCCTGATCATTTCCTTGGAGGATGCCAGCACTGTTTCCAGCCGCTCCCTCAGCGGAAGTATGCCGCCGCGATCATGCTGCTTCTCGCCCAGTCGGCGCAGGCAATTTTCCACGACGATGACAGCACCATCTACGATAAGCCCAAAGTCGATGGCCCCCAGACTCATCAAGTTTCCGCTGATGTTTGCCTGCACCATTCCCGTCGCGGTGATCAGCATCGAGAGCGGGATCGCCAGGGCCGTGATCAATGCCGCACGGAAATTTCCCAGCAGCAGGAAAAGCACGATGATGACCAGAATCGCGCCCTCGGCGAGATTGGTCCGGACAGTTTTGATGGTGGCATCGACCAGCTTGGTGCGATTTAGAACGGTCTTGGCCCGAATATCGGGGGGCAGGGTCTTATTGATCAAGGCCATCTTCTGGTCCACCGACGCGGCCACGGTCCGGCTGTTCGCGCCGATCAACATGATGGCGGTGCCAACCACGACCTCACGGCCGTTTTCGCTGGCAGTGCCGGTGCGAAGCTCGCGGCCAAAGCCCACGGTTGCCACATCTGAGACGCGCACGGGCGTCCCGTTGCGGGAGGCGATCACGATCTGCGCAATTTGTTGCTCGTTCTCAATCCGTCCCACTGATCGGACAAGGTAGGACTCGCCGTTATGCTCGATGTAGCCCGCGCCGGTGCTCACGTTATTGCGCTCCAGCGCTTCGATCAGATCGTGGAATGTCAGGCCATGGCTGATCATCTTCATCGGGTCCGGCTGCACCTGGAATTGCTTCTCGTAGCCGCCAATCGAGTCCACCCCCGCGACATCCTTCACGCTCTTGAGTTGCGGGCGAATGATCCAATCCTGCACAGTCCGCAAATAGCCAAGTTGCTCCGCGCTCGATAGAAGCTGGTCCCATTCAGGAGTGAGATATGAGCCATCACTCTGCCAGCCGGGATTGCCGTCGTGAATTTCAGCCCCTTCTCCCCACGGATGCTCGTATTCAACGGTCCACTGGTAGACCTCCCCAAGTCCTGTCGCTATCGCGCCCATCGAAGGCTCCGCCCCAGGCGGCAGGGCATTTTTCGCCTCGGCAAGCCGCTCATTAATCTGCTGCCGAGCAAAATAGATGTTCACGTCGTCCTCAAAGACTGCCTGCACCTGCGAAAAGCCGTTGCGTGAAATGGAGCGGGTGAGTCGCAGGCCGGGAATCCCCGACAGCGCTGTTTCAATCGGCAATGTTACCTGTCGCTCAATTTCCGCCGGTGAGAGGGACGGCGCAAGAGTATTGATCTGAACCTGATTGTTGGTGATGTCCGGCACTGCGTCGATGGGGAGACGCTGGAATGAGAAGATGCCGAATGCCGCAATCGCCGTAACAATCAGCACGACAAGAAAGCGATGTTGAATTGAAAACCGAAGAACGTATCCGAGCATGTCTGACCTCAGTGAATGCGGATTCAATGCCGACGCTTGATCCATCGCACCGTGAAATACGCCGTTGCCGCCAACGCGGCCACCCAAATCACAATAATGACCAATGCTCCGACACGACCGATTGAATTTGAATTCTCCGACGATTCCGCCGCCTGTTGCCGACACTCCGCAAGCACTGCTGCCGGAATCATCCACCGCGCCAGGGCAATCCCCGCAAGCACGAGCAACAGGTCATCCAAATATCCGATGATGGGAATCGGGTCAGGAATCAGATCAATCGGACTTAGGGCGTAGGCCGCGACGCATACGGCTACAACCTTTGCATACCAGGGCGTTTCTGGATGCTTGACCGCCAGGAACAGCGCATGAACCTCCAGCTTCAACGATTTCGCAGCCGCCTTCCATCGCTGTAACCATCCCACGTGTATCCTCTCAATGTGAAACGTCACGCTCATGTGTTTTGTGGTTCGCTCTCGCGCACCGGCGATACGGAGGAATCCATCGGCGCTGGTTCAATGCGGAGCAGCCGCGTCCGCTTCTTCAACGTGCGAACGATGAGAAAAACCGCGAGGCCAAGGCCGATGGTGGTGGGCAGTGGCCAGTAACTCTCATGCGTTCGTTCCACCCACACCATCTCCACCGCTTCGAGCAAAACAAACATGACACAGAGCAGAAGGACGGTCGCGTATTCACTCCTCAGTGTTCTCTTGATAGAGAATGGAAGTTCCGGTCGCTTCCAAAGGCGCGGCGATGGGATGAATGCGGGTGTACGCGCGGCCCACTGCTCAAATTCATCGCCGAAGGTTGAGGCGAGGAAAGATTCCTCAGCCATGATGATCCGCTCGTAGTAGAGCCAGTAACTCAGGATGCCGATCAACGCGAGCCACCACACGGTCAGGTACATCGCCATGCCTAAGAACACCAAAAAATTCGCAAGGTAAAGCGGATGCCTCACAACCGAATAAAGTCCGGTTATGTTAAGAGCCTCGGCCCGCTGTCGCTTGGTGTTGCGGCCAGAACTATCCGGTGCGGCATGGCCGATGGTGTCGCACCGAATCAGAAAACCAATTACCGACACTCCGATACAAAATGATTCCCAGAGGTCGTCGATCCCGTCGCCAAGCTCAACATCAATTCGAGCCGCGTCCGGCAGCGCCGCCAACGCGAGGGGCAAAATGAGAAAAGGAGCGTAGCTGCGCCATCTGAAGAGCAGTCGGCCATGAGCAGCCATTTCATGTTGCAATGACATTCCAGCACCTCATCATTCAATGTTCATTCGCCTTCATCGCTACTCTTGCCCAATTCCGCTTTCAATATGAAAGTGCCATTGACGACGACTTGCTCGCCTTCCTTTAAGCCGCGAAGAACTGGAATCATTCCGGCTATCTCAGGACCCGCACGAATTGCCCGCTTGGCGAATGTGTTTGGCTCACCTTCAACGGGCACAAAGACCGCCGGGCCGCCATCCAGCAAAATCACCGCTTTCTCTGGTACAGCCAACACCGCCTTCGCATCCGATGGTGGGCTGGCCCAAATCTCAGCTTGGGCAAACATTCCCGGCTTAAGAGCGGGAGGCGGATTCTTCAATTCGATCCGCACTTGCGCGGAGCGGGTTGTCGGGTCGAGAGAAGCAGATATGAATGACACAGTGCCCTCAAAATCCCCGGCGGATGCCGCACCTCGGATGACCGCTTTCGCGCCAATCGCCGCGTCGCCGATCATTGACTCAGGCACATCCGCAATGACCCACAATGTGGTCATGTCTGCCAGGACAATGAGGGAATCTTTATCCGGGGCCGCTAACTCGCCAATTGTCACTTTTCGCTCCACAACACGGCCGGAAATGGGAGCGAAAAGCGCAAAGCGGGGATTGGTCCGGCCCGACTCCACCACCTCAGCGACGGCCTTATCGTCCATGCCGAGCAGTCGCAGCTTGTTCTCGGCCGCGATGAGTGCAGCGCGCGCCGCCTGCGCTGTCCCCTGTGCCGCCTTCAACTCTCCTTCACGTTTTTGCAACTCGCCGAGTGAGATGCCTTCGTTCTTCTCGAATAGCGCCTTACCTCGTTCAAAAGCACTCTTTGCAATTTCAATAGCTGACGCGGTCACCGCAGCCATCGTCCGCTTCTGCAAGTAATCGCTTTGCGCTTCGCCAAGCTCCGTGCTCTCAAGGATCAGGAGCACCGCCCCATTCTGAACAGAATCGCCCGCCCGAACCTTGACATCCGCTACGCGCCCGGGCAGCGGCGAGCCCACGTGCGCCATTGCCTCAGTATTGAATGAGATGC
>DASYUA010000137.1:0-8554 GCA_036001665.1 Tepidisphaeraceae bacterium | reverse complement strand
GGGTAAACTGCGACACGGAGAGATGGAGAGGAGGGATGGTGTGGATGGGGGTGGGGATGACGGGAGGATGACGAATGGGTTCGTTTGGCAGTTTTAGGGTTCAGGGGTTGGGGGTTCGGTGAAGAGGGGGAGTCAGCGCTGGGATGGCGGAGTGGGTGAGACGAGAGCATATTCCTTCCCCCAATTCAATGCGGTGGGGCGAGCCCCACCCTACGGTTCCTCATGGGGTTATATGTTGGGGAGGGGGAAATGTTCGCAGAAAATGTAAAAAATGTTAGGGGTGATCGGGCGAGGGGGCGGGGCGGGTGTCGGCTGAAGCGGAGCCCAGGAAATTCTGACTGTTTACAGGTAATCAGGATTTGGACGGGTTTTCGAGGGGAGAGTTTTGGAAGGTGAGTGGGGAAAGGTTGGGCCGAATTTTGAGCCTGAGGGCGGGGGCGTGGTTCATTTGAATTCGGGACGCAGGGGGAGAGTACCCCCCTGCAACCCCCGAAATCCGGGGAGATAACGTCACCTGCGGTGACTGACTGGAGGCGGTTGTTTTAGCGTCGGCGGGCGAAATGGCGGGAATGTGGAGCAATAGTAGGATGGGTGGCAGTCGGGTACGTCCATGCAAACGGTGCTGATCATCTTCCTCTGCATTTTCTCGGCGGTGACTTACGGCATCGTTCATGATCAAGTAACTGTCCGGATTTGCATCGAATACTTCACGATTGGACACCCGCCGGTATTCTCGACCGAGTCGCCGACCTTGCTCGCACTGGGTTGGGGTGTGATTGCCGCATGGTGGGTGGGGCTTTTGCTTGGAGTGCCGCTGGCGATGGCAGCGCAAGTTGGCAGGCGCCCTCGTCGAACAGCAACGTCACTCGTGAGGCCAATTCTAATGCTACTGACGATCATGGCCTGCTGCGCACTGATAGCGGGAGTTGTTGGGTTGGCGCTGGCGAAGATGGGGCTACTCTCACTCCCGGAGCCGCTGGCATCAATGGTGCCGAGGGATAAACACGTGAGGTTCATTATCGACTGGTGCGCTCACCTGGGAAGCTACATCAGCGGGTTTACAGGGGGCGTGGTGCTGATTGTAATGACGTGGAAACGCAGGCGCGTTTTGATGGCGCCGGCGAAATGAATGGAATTGGGTCCGCCGAGCACCTCAAAATCTTTCGCTATAGTTATTTTAGAGCACACGGGCGAGACGCCCGTGCCACGCAACAAAAGACAAAGACACGGGCAAGATGCCCGTGGTACGGGAGTAAAAACCAGAAGGCCCATGAAGTGAGTCGCGAGCTCACCGCATGGGCCGGCCTTTGTTTCTTGCGAAACAAGTGCGTCTGGTATCGGGCCGATTCTTCGGCAAGTGGCTTCCGGCCTGGGCCCGCCTCGGCCCGCTCAGCATGGGTGGTTTCTTTCAAAAACACTCATACAGACGGATGGCGACGCGATTGCGTCGTCGCTCGCCCAATGGGGCGGCATGGCGGTTTCCCGACTGGACGGCCGTGGGTTTTCGCTTCGAAGGCGTTCTCCTGCATTTCTGCCGGGCGTCCGCGATCTTTTCCCGGACCCGTTCCATGGATCAGCGGCTCTTGGCCGGTCATTACTGACGGCGCGAGCCGCGTGGGTCCGATGCCGTTGCACAGGGAGGTCTCTCGCCTCTGGGGGCGTTGGCACCACTGGCGGCGACCTTAACCCGACTTGCCTGGAGCTTTTGGGCTCATTAGTTTCGGGTGGCCTGGTCGCTGGCCGCCGGTCCCGCCGTGCCCGCAATTTGGTTGCTTCGCACGGCCCATTGTTTCTGAGGACCGGTCTGATTGTCGGAAGCCTTTTCCTTTTTCGGCGGATGATTTCTCGTCCGACGACGGGGGAAAATATATTCCATCAAAGAAAGATTCCGAAAAAATATCGGGGTTGGCGACAGAGGGGGGCGTGGGTTATCCACCGGAGATGTGTAAGTTCAATGGTCTCGCAGGTTTCAAGTGTGCATAAGGTGGTGGAAAAGTTGATGGGGTGAATGAAGAGTGGCCGCAGATTACGCAGATGAACATAGCGCGGCGGGGCAGCAACCAAATGACGAATGACCAATGACCAATGAGGCTCCACCTCCATAGGGGGTGGTATCAGGAAGCCCCCCCAAGGGGGGCGTTGACATAACGGAGCCCCCGTTGGGGGCGGGCACTTAGGGAAGGCCCCGGTGGGGCCGATTATGGTTATTCGAACTCGAACTTGTTCTGGCCGGTCTTCAGCTTCTCCTGCTGCTGGATGTACTCGCGGATCGTCTGCTCATCCAACCCGACGGTACTCACGCAGTACCCCACCGACCAGAAGTGCAGACCAAAAACCCGCTTCTCTCCAGACTGCCGGTGGATCCGCACCGCGCTCTTACCTTTCAGAAACCCGATCACGAACGCCACGCTGTACTTCGGCGGGATCGACAGGCACATGTGCACATGATCCGGCATCGTGTGCCCTTCAAGAACTTCAACTCCTTTCTGCCGGCACAACTCCTTCAGGATCGGGCCGATCTGGTTCCTCAGGTTTCCGTACAACAACTTCTTCCGGTACTTCGGTACAATCACCACGTGGTACTTGCATTCTCATTTCACGTGGGACTGGCTTTGCCACTCATGCATATGGCTCTCCTTCCAGCCCCAACGGGCCTTCCGGGAAGGAGGGCCTAATTTTTCGTGCAGACGTTGGGTACGCCGCAACGGCAGAGCCTAAACGCGTCCACGGCCGGAGGCCGTGGTTTCAAGCTTTAATGACTCAATTCCGACTCAATTCGCCAGGGCGTTGCCGGATTTGTAGGGCACGCCGTTGGGTTTATTGGGGTCGGGGATGCGGGCGCGCTGTTCGATGGTCAGGATCTTGTCGCGGGTTTGTTTGAGAAGGCCGTTGATGAGCTCAGGGCTTTTGAGGGTGTTGAAGAAGGGGTCTTTCTCGACGGTGTCAGCCTTGAGGTTGCGGTCGGCGGCGTCGTCGGCCAGTCTGCGGATGAATTCCTTCTGACGGTCGCTTAGCTCGATGCGGGTGAGGCGATTGAGGAGGTGGACGTTGATCAGGTAGCCGGCCCAGCGGCGCTGCTGCTCGAGGGTGAGTTCGGTCATGATGTTGGCGCGGAGGTTGGTGCGCAGGTCGTTCTCCATGAGCACGAGCATGTCGTGGGTGGGCCGGAGAGTAGCGATGGCTTTTTCGTCCTTGGCATCCTTGGCGGCTTTCATCGCGGCGACGGCCGCCTCAACTTTCTTGCCGGGGCCCTTGGTCCAGTAGGCGAGGACGATTTCGCGCTCGGCGCAGGCCTGTTGGAACTTGGCGAGCTGATCGCCCTGGAGGTTGGTGAACTTGGCGATTTGTTGATATTCGTCCATCTTGCCGGAATTAGTGGACTTGGTGATGGAGAGGGTCGGCTTAAGCGGAACGGGAGCGGGGGTGATGACGACCGGCGCGACCACCGGCGGAGTGATGACGGGCGCCGGTTCGTCGGCGACGGCGGGGGCCGGGGACTTTCTGGTCATGAACATCCAGGCGCCGATGACCAGGACGATCGCGACCGACCAGAAGGCGACGAGACGTTGATTGGCTTTGAGGCCGTTGACGAGTTCGTTCATTTTCATAGGTTCACCCTTGGCTTATCCAATCTCACTCTCCAATACAAATACACCGCTCGCCAAAGCCGGAATTGGGAACCCATAGCCCGCGCGCGATGTCATTGGTGTTTATCGGCATAAACGGAGGGGAGTCTTGGAATTGAGGGCCGATAATTCGCGGGCGGTGGGAAGAAGCACACCCTGCATGAGCCGCCAGTGGCGCGGGGGGCTGGATGAGTTTCAGCGTTTGCGGGTGCGGTTTTTGGGACGGCTGGGTTTGGAGGAAGTGCGGCGGGATCGGGTGGGTTTGGCGGGAGGGCGGGGGGATCGGCTGGGTTTGGCGGCGGCGCCGGCCTCCTTGGCGCCTTTTTCGTCAAGCTCGTCGAGGGCGGCTTCCTGGGTGCGCTGGCCGCGGGGGCGGACGAGAAGACGGATGGGGACTTCGGGATAGGGGAGCAGATCGCGGAGACGGTTGATGATGTGGCGCTTATAGGAGTCTTCGATGAAGTTGGGGTTGTTGACGACGAGGACGATGGTGGGCGGGGCGGTGTCGATCTGGGTGGCGTAGAAGACCTTGGCTTTGCGGCCGGAGGGGGTGCTGGGCTGGCGCTCCTGCAAGATGGAGCGGATAGCCTGGTTGAGGCGGCCGGTGGTCATGCGCAGGCGGGATTGCTTGAAGAGGTGCTGCGTATGATCGAGGGCGGCCTGGACGTTTCTGCCATCCTTGGCGGTGATGAAGGCGATGGGGGCGTAGGTGAGGAAGGGGAGCTCGGCGTCGATGTACTCGCGGTATTTCTGCATGGTGAGGCTCTCGTCGATTTCCTCGTCGCGCTTCTTCTTTTTTTCCAGCAGGGTTTTTTTGGCCAGGTCCCACTTGTTGATGACCAGGAGAACGGGCTTGAATTCCTCGGCGACGTATTGGGCGAGCTTTTTGTCGGGCTCGCTGATGGGCTCGGTGGCGTCGATGAGGAGCATGACCACATCGGCGCGGCGGACGGAGCGCTGGGCGCGGTGGAAGCTGTAGAACTCGATGTCGTTGGTGACCATGTGGCGCTTCTTGCGGACGCCGGCGGTGTCGATGACCACGAGGGAGCGGCCATCTTTTTCGAAGCGCACATCGACGCTGTCGCGTGTCGTGCCGGGGATTTCGGAGACGATGACCCGGTCGCCCTCGCCTTCGTAAAGCTCGGCGATGGAGTTGACCAGCGTGCTCTTGCCGGCGTTGCGCTTGCCGACGATGGCGACGAGCATCTCGGGAGCGGTGATTTTTTCGGGGGCTTTGGAGAGGTCGATGGTTTTGGCGATGGCGTCGCGGACCTGATCGAGGTTGCGGACGTTGGCGGCGGAAACGCCAATGGGTGTGCCCAGGCCGAGGCGTGCGAATTCGGCAAGCGAGGCGTCCCAGCTCGGGCCGTCGGTCTTGTTGGCGACGAGGATGGTGCGGATATTTTTCTGGCGGAGCATGGCGGCGATTTCCTGATCGGCGGTGGTCAGGCCATCGTGGACATCGACGAGGAACAGGACGGCCTTGGCGCGGGACATGGCCAGCTCGATCTGGTGCTTGATGTGCTCGGTGAGATCGGCATCGATAAAGCCGTAGCCGCCGGTATCGACCAGCTCGATGAATCGGCCGTCGATGTGGAGGGGAGCGGAGATGCGGTCGCGGGTGACGCCGGGCATGTCCTGGACGATGGAGATGCGTTTGCCGACAAGGGCGTTGAGGAGGGAGCTCTTGCCGACGTTGGGGCGGCCGACAATGGCGATGGCGGGCATGGAGGACATGGGGACATTGGAAGGGGAAGGGGGGGATTTGGCAATGTGCGACGTTGAAGGACGCAGGATGAGTACATCGTGCGTGTCGGGCAGGAGTGCCCGACCCACCGAAGCGGCGGCTGAAGCCGCCCCTACGCCAGCCGTGGGAAGCGACCTACCGGGCGATTGGCCTGGTGGCGGGTTCGCGTTTTTTGGATTTGGTTTCCAATTCGGCCAGGAGGGTGCCGCGAACAAGGACGGTTTTGGAGGGGGCGGCTTCGTCTTTGGATTGGAAGAGGAGGAATTGGCCGGCGAAGTCGATGGTATAGATGGGGCCGGTTTGGCTGAAGGCGACGCGCAGGTCGTAGGGCTGGAGCATTTTTTTGTCGCCCTCGAGGAAGATGCCATCCGGTGCATCGACGCGCTCGATGCTGGCGGCCTTCCAGTGCATGTCGCTGGCGGCCAGTTTCTGGAGGTCGTCGATCTCGAGCTTGAGGTCGAAGTAGTAGCGGTTGCCGGCGTACGTCGCGGAGAGGGCGTTGGGGGGATCGTCGCTGAAGAGCAGGAGATCGACGGTGGGCTCGGATTGCTGGAGGACGAGACGGGCGGCGGGGAAGACCAGTTCGCGGCCGTCGATGCTGAGGGTGGATTGGATGGGACGGGTGGCCGGGAGCGTGCTGGGGTTGGGGTCGATGGTGTAAAAGGGGCGGACGGTGGTGGTGGTTTGGGCCTTTTGCTGGGGCTTGGGGCGGTCGCAGCCCAGCAGCAGGGCCGCGGCCAGCAGGGTGATTGACGCGACACGTCGGGACATACGACTCCGCCTAAATCGTTGCGCGCTCGAGCGTGGGTGACTGTGCTGGATGGCAAGTGTACCATAATTTGATGGCCCGCGTCGCCCCGGCAATTCCAGAAGAGACGGCACTTCTTTGCGAGAAGTGCGGGTATATCGTGAGCGGGATTCCGCAGGATTCGCTCTGTCCGGAGTGTGCTGCGCCGATTGTGGAGAGCTTGCCGGAGGCGAGGCGGCCGCCGGATTGGGAGAGGGAGAAGGCGGGGTTTTTGAGTTTTTGGCGGACGACGGCGGAGCTTATTTTCGTGCCGGGGCGGTTTTTTCGGTCGATGGCGCCGCGGGGGGAAATGCGACGGTCGGCGAAGTTTGCGCGATGGCACGTCTGGCTGACGAGTTTTCTGTTTGGTGGAGCGGCGTACCTGCATTCGATGTGGGCGTGGCCGGGTTTGCGGAAGGAGCAGGCAACGTGGGTAGATCGGCCGTTTTGGGAGATGTTGGTGGGGAGCATCATGGTCACTATTTTTTCGATCATTGCGTATGTGATGCTGAGCGTTACCACGGCGATTGCATCGCGGCTGACGGCCTGGGAGGCGGCGTATCGGGGATTGCGGCTGCCGCGGCGAGTGGTGCAGCGGGCGCTGCATTATCACTCGGCGCACTATCTGCCGGTGGGGCTGCTGACGTTTGGGACGATCTGGGGGTATCAGTTGTTGATCCGGAAGTTTCCGTACATTGATCAGTATGCCGTGCGATATTTGTATGTGCTGTGTGGGGAGGTGATCATCGCGGCGGGGTATTTGTTCGTGACCTACTGGAAGGGGATGAGGAACTTGATGTACGCGAACGGCTGAGCCCCATTTCACCCCCCTACCGCTATTGCCAACATGCCGCGTGCCACCGCACTTCGATTGATGACGATTGTTTTGCTGGTGCTGATGGCGATTGGGTGCGCGATTTTTCTGTTTGGGACCAGACGCGGGCATGATTTGATGCATCATCCGCGGACGATCAAGCACTGGGTGGAGGCGCATCGGGTCGTCGTGCTGATGGTTTTTCTGGGGGCTTATGTGGTGGTTGGGGTGCTGGCGATGCCGGTTTGGTGGTTGCAGATCTTGTCGGGGTATTGTTTTGGGCTGGTGTTTGGGGTTTTGTGGACGGGGGTTTGCTCCACCGTCGCGGCGGTGGTCACGCGAAATCTGTCGCACTGGCTGGGGGCGGAGCTGGTTCATGAGAAACTGGAGGCCAAGAAGGAGCGGCTGCGGAAGCTGGATGAGAAGCTGGGGCACAATGGGCTGCTGGTGGTGATGTCGATTCGGCTGCTGCATGTCGTCCCCTTTGGGTTGAGTAATTATCTTTTTGGGCTGAGCCGGATCAGCATGATGGATGTGGCGATTGGGTCGTTCCTTGGGGGAATGCCGGCGGCTTCGGTGTATGCGACGATCGGGGCGAATCCGAAGCTGTTGGAGGATTGGCGGTATTGGGTGAGCCTGGTTTGTGTGAACCTGCTGCTTCTGCTGCCGCTGCTGTTGCGATATCTTCAGCCGAAGTGGTTTCGGCGGATTGGAGTGGAGTGAAGGATGATCGGATTCTGCTCGAGCGTGAGATTTGTCGAGCACGATACGCGGCCGGGGCATCCGGAGCGGCCGGACCGGATCCGCGCGATCTATACGGCGTTGCACCAGGCGGGGCTGCTGGCGGGGAACCCGTTTGCGCATTTTGTGAAGGACTTTCGGCCGCTGCCGCGATTTCGGCATCTGCTGTATCCGATTGAGCCGCACGTTGTCGATCTGAAGTGGCTGAGGACGATTCATCCGCAGTCGCACATCGAGCGGGTGAGGCAGATGTGCGCGCGAGGGGGAGGGATTTTGGATGAGGGGGACACGCCGGTTTCGCCGGCCAGTTTTGAGATTGCGCTGCTGGCGATTGGGGGAATTTTGCGATGCTGTGATGCAGTGATGGCGGGTGAGGTGAGGCGGGCGTTCGCGGCGATCCGGCCGCCGGGACATCACGCGGAGCCGGCACATCCGATGGGTTTTTGTTTGTTTGCCAATGTGGCGATCGCGGCGAAGTATTTGCAGGAGCGGCATGGAATCGGGCGGGTGGCGATTGTGGATTTTGACGTGCATCATGGGAATGGGACGCAGGCGTGTTTTGAGGCCGATGGGAGCGTGTTTTTTGCGAGCATGCACCAGCATCCACGGACCTGTTATCCGGGGACGGGGTTTGAATCCGAGACGGGGAGCGGGGAGGGGGAGGGGACGGTTTTGAATGTGCCGTTGTTGCCGGGATCGAATGATGATGCTTACATCGCGGCGATGCAGACGAAGGTTTTGCCGGCGCTGGAGCGGTTTGGGCCGGAGTTTCTGCTGATTTCGGCGGGGTTTGATGCGCACCACGATGATCCGCTGGCGCAGATGGGGTTGACGGAGGT
>DASYUA010000136.1:0-3884 GCA_036001665.1 Tepidisphaeraceae bacterium | reverse complement strand
GATGTCGGCCACGTTTACGGCCGATTCAACGAGCCCAACGGCACGGTCACCATCGACGACGCCGACCCGACGAAATCCTCCTTCACCCTCGAACTCCAAACCCAGAAAGTGGACACCGGCATCCAAAAACGCGACGAGCACCTCCGCAGCCCCGACTTCTTCAACGTCAAACAGTTTCCCTCGATCAAATTCAAAAGCACCGCCGTCAAGAAAACCGACAAGGGCTACGAAGTCACCGGCGACCTCACCCTGCACGGCGTCACCAAGCCCATCACCGTGAACCTCGAACAAACCGGCCAAGGCGCCATGGGCCCTCGCCAGATCATCGGCTTCGAAACCACGGTGGACCTCAAGCGCTCCGAGTTCGGCATGAACAACATGATGGGCCCCGCGGCCGACGATGTCCGGCTGATCATCAGCCTCGAAGCCGGTAAATGATGGGCTGCGGAGAGGGGATGGTGCGGCGAGCCGCACCCTACATGAGATGCTCACCCCCCACGACATCCACCACGGCGTTCTCCTCCCCGCCTTCCTCGCCGTGGTTTTTCTTCTTCCAGCGCTCATCCCCAAGCTGCGTCCCCGCGCCCATATTCCGCTCCTGGTAGCACTCACTGTCCCGTTTCTCCTTTCCTACCTCCATCTCTTCGGTCGCCCGCCCCTCCCGCCGATTGATGCCACCCAATGGCTCTTCTATCTCCCCTTCGCCGTCTTCCCCATCGCCCTGATCATCGACCTCACCAACCTCCGCTCCCTCTCGCTTCCCCTTCTCGTTCTCTCCACCACGTTGATCCTTTGGCCCATCCTCCGCAATGGCAACTCGTTCGCCGAGTCCGTCACCATCATCTCGTTCATCTCCCTCGCGAGTTTTCTCTCCTACATCTCCCTCACCCACCTTTCCCCCCGCATGGGCAACCCATCCACCCATCTCATCCTTCTCCTCATCCTCGCCGCCACCAGCCAAATCCTTTTCATGTCCGCCAGCCAAACCCTCGGCCAAACCTCACTCATTCTCGCCGCCGCCCTACTCGGCTCGCTCCCACTGGCCTGGTATCTGAAAATCCCCCCAACGCCCGGCCCCCTGCTGCTTATCCTCATCCTCTGGCACGCGCTGCTCATCTCCGGCCACTTCCTCGCCAGCCTCACTCCACTGAACGCGCTACTTCTACTGATCTCCCCCCACCTGGCTTGGCTAAGCGAAGCCGCACGCCCCCGCCACTGGCCCAAACCGGCCCGAATCATCCTGCGCTTCGCCTCCGTCCTCATTCCCATGCTGATCGCGCAATCGCTCGCCCTCCGCGACTTCCTGGAAGCCACGCGCGAGATGCAGATGTAAGGCCGTCTGTCTTCGTAAGCCCGCTTTCCCGACTTCCCACCCCCCTTTACACTTCCGGTTATGGATCCTCTCCTGGCCAGCTACGAAGAAGTCCCGTACGAATCCACACCGATCCACGACGCCCATCCCGACGTCATGGCCACCTCAGCCCTGCTTCTGGGCCTCGATCCGCCGCCTGTTCCCACCTCCCGCATCCTCGAACTGGGCTGCTCCACCGGCGGCAACCTCATCACCGTCGCCCTCTCCTTCCCCAATGCCACCTTCGTCGGCATCGACCTCTCCCCACGCCAAATCGCCCAGGGCCAGGCCATCGTCCAGCGCCTCGGGCTCAAGAATGTATCCCTCGAAGCCAAAAGCATCCTCGACATCGGCCCTGATTTCGGCCAGTTCGACTACATCATCTGCCACGGCGTTTATTCCTGGGTCCCGCCGGAGGTGCGGCAGAAGATCCTCGCCATCTTCTCCAGGAATCTCTCGCCCGCCGGCCTGGCCTATGTCAGTTACAACACCTATCCCGGCTGGCACATCCGGGGCATGGTCCGCGAGATGCTCAACTTCCACGTCCGCAATATCCCCGAGCCGCGGCAGCGCATCGTCGAGGCCCGCGCGTTCATGGAATTGCTCGCCAAAACCGTCCGCGACCCCGATGGCCCGTACGGCAAGCTGCTTGCCCGCGAGGCCGAAACGGTCCGCACCGCCCCCGACTCCTATCTCTATCACGAGCACCTGGAGCAGGACAATCGCCCCCTGTATTTCCACGAATTCGCCCAGCAATGCGCCCAGGCGAATCTGGATTTCGTGGCCGAGGCGCGGCTGGCCAATCACGCCCCGCCCATGCTCTCGGCCGCCATTCGCGAGGCGATGGCCCAGCTTCCCAGCGAAGCCGTTGAGCGCGAACAGTACCTCGACTTCCTCCAGAACCGGACCTTCCGCCGCAGCATGCTCTCTCATGCCGGAACCGCCGCCAGAATCGCCCCTTCCCCGCAGCGTGTCGCCGAGCTTCACGCCGAGTGCAACGTCCGGCCGGTCGCCGAGACAAAGCAGGGCGATGTGGAGCAATTCGCCACCCGTGAAGGCCAGAGATTCTCCACCAACAATCCCTGGATCAAGGCGCTCCTGCACACGCTCTTTGACGTCTGGCCGCAGTCCATGTCGTATGCGGATTTGCAGGCGCAGGTGGCCGGGCGGCTGGGAAATTCGGGGCAGGAGGACCGGCTGATGCCGACGCTGATGCAGTGCTATCTGGCCAACCTGGTGGAGCTGAACCGGTATCCGCCCAGGTTCGCCCTGGACCTGTCGCAGCGCCCGCGGGCATTTCCCATCGCCCGCCTTCAGGCCGCCGATGGCCTGGATCGCGTCAGCACATTGCGCCACCGAACCATCATCCTCGGCGAGTTCGACCGCCTCATTCTGCCGATGCTCGATGGCACGCGCACGCTGGCGCAGCTCACCGACGAAGCCCTGGCGGCCGTCAAACGCGGCGAGTTCTCGATTCAAAAGCAGGATCAGCCTGTGACCGATCCGGCGGAAGCGCGGGACGTGATCGCCGAGTCCATCCCCATTGTGCTCCAGCGCCTGGCGCGGGCGGCACTGCTGATGGAATGAAGCCTAGACAATCCGGGCTGGACTGGCCGCGTCATTGAGCGCGCCAAGCAGGATCGCCTTCACCCGCGGCGTGCCGATCTCACGCTTGCCGAATCCCGGCATGGCCCCCGCCGCCACGGCGGCCGCTTGCGCATCGGCATGGTTGCTGACCAGCATGGTCCGGATGTTGGGATGCATCCGCCGCAGGCGGGCGATCAATTCGACGCCCTCTTCCTCGGGAAAACCCCAGTCCAGAATCCGGTTGATCAGCACCAGATCGGCCCCACCCTCCAGCACTCGGGCCAGCGACTGCTCATCATCGGCCGCCACTACCGAAACGCCCGGCCCGGCGGCCGATACGGCGATCCGCAAGTAGCTGCTGTCCGCCCCGCAGTGCCCGACGAGCACAACCTTCTTACCCATTACAACACCCTATGCCCATTGAAATTGAATGAATTTGACACCCACTCCATTCCTACGTTCCGGCCCTCATTCGGGATCGTCGGGCGAATTTTCGCTTTCGGCAGCCTTGGGCTGGTCCGACCGGCGGAAGATGGCCACCACCCGGTCGATATTGACGACGAAGAGCTTGTTGTCGTGCTCCAGCTCGACCGGAATGGCCTCGCGGGGGTCGAAGAGGACCTTGTCGTACTGGCGGATGGTCTGGTCCTCATCGTTCTCGATGGCCTTGCTGACGGCAATGACCCGGCCGGTGATGACGAGGATTTCGTGGCTGTCGGGGAGGACGATGCCGGATTTGGTTTCGCGCTTGTTGTCATCCTTGCGGACGACGACGCGTTTGCCGATGGGCTCGATGATGTCGAACTCCGAGCGTTTCCTGGTCGGTTTTGTTGCCATGTCTTTATTGTATCGGCGCTGAGGGCCGGGCGAAGTTGGGTTTGTTTGGTCAAAAACAGTTTGGCGTGGGTGGGCGAGAATGGCGTTTTTGAGGGAGTGGCGGGGGATT
>DASYUA010000135.1:0-27790 GCA_036001665.1 Tepidisphaeraceae bacterium | reverse complement strand
TTCCCCGCGGGTTTGTTTTGCACTCTGGGCCGTTTGTGGTTTGTGGTGCGTGGTTTGTCGTGCGGGGAGGTCGATTGGGAGTGATTTGGAGGTTGGGGGAGAAAAAAAGTGTGTGGTGAAAATGTAAAGTAAGAGGAGGGCGGGGGTTGTGGATTTGGGGGGTCGAAAAAGTGGGATAAAACCGGCTGAAAAGCGGGTGAAAAGCGGGTAGGAACCGGGATGGAAGTGGGGAGAAAGCGGGGAGGGGCGTGCGAATCGAAGATCGAGAATCGAAGATGGAGGATCGAAGGCGCGCGGAATGGGCGCGGGTACGGATGAGTGGAAGAGAACAGAGCATTTTGACTTACCCCCTTTCGATCACGGGCCAATACAATGTCCGGCAGAGCCGGACCTCGGTTTCGGATTCGGCATGGTTCATATCATGCGGTTAGGGTATTGTCAAGTATGCTCTGTCATTTTTTCTGTGGTTTTTTTCGCGGTTGGTGCAGGGGGGGTGCGAGATGAGACGTTGAGGGTGGGAGCCCGTCTGTGCTGCGGCATTACCGCGCGGCTCATTGTGCGCTTTACGGCAAACTAGCTACGTCCCCGTTTCATCGCCGTCCCCTTTTCATCGCCCAAAACTGACGCGGCTGGGGAGGTGCGGCGAGCCGCACCCTACGAGAAGGAAGCGGGGTGTTTCCTGGGAGATTGATCACTCGGCGCGGTAGATGCGGCGGCGGCGGAGGTATTCGCGGACGTCGGAGGCGACGAGGAATTCGATGGATTTGCCCGCCTTCAGCCGCTCGCGGATTTGGGTGGCGCTGATGTCGATGAGGGGGGCGTCGACGATGGCGGCTTTGAGCTTTTGATATTCGGGGGGGAGGGCGTTCCAGTCGATGGTGGCGCCGGGGCGGGCCATCACCACGAATTTGGTTTCGGCGAGGAGTTTTTGGGGCTCGTGCCATTTGGGGAGGGTCATGAGCATGTCAGCGCCGATGAGCCAGTGGACTTCCTTGAGGCCGCGTTTCTTGAGCTCGCGGACGGTGTCGATGGTGTAGCTGGGGGGAGGGCGCTTGATCTCGATTTGGTCGACTTCAAAAAGATCGCCCTGCTGGGCGGCGGCGAGGGTGCACATCTCGACGCGGTCTTCAGCGCCGGCCAGAGGCTCGGCGCCTTGTTTGTGGGGGGGTTGGGCGCAGGGGATGAGGATGACTTTTTCGAAACCGGCTTTTTCGGCCACAGCGCGGGCGCAGATGAGGTGGCCGACGTGGATGGGGTTGAAGCTGCCGCCGAAATAGAGGGGAGGCATGGGCATCAATAATGATTATCGACAAGAGGGGGAGGGGAGGAGAAGAGGGTGAGAATTCAGAAGTCAGAATTCAGAAGAAAACTCCTCACCTGCCCTCTCCCCGGAGTACCGGGAAGAGGGGAAGAGGGGGGAGGAGCGGGGCGGGGGGGAAGTGGGCGTACCAGGAGAGGGGAAGAGGAGGGAGTTGGGAAGTGGTTGGGCGGGGACGTGATGGCGGGGCCGACTGCGTGAAAAAGATCACGAAGTATGTTGACATCGTGAAAAAATTCACGTAAGGTGTCCTTAGATGGCGCTTAGAGGCCATGTAGGGGTTAATGAGGTCCGATTATGCGAAACCTCGATGGGTTGAGGCCGTCTAATAGGATGGAGCCTTGCGGTGGAGGTGATCGGGTGGCCTGGCGGCATAAAGGGTTTCGGGAGATGGGTTTAGAGCGTTATAACCGCCTGATCGGCCGAAATTCAGGGATCGAACGCAACGGCACAAGCCGACGTATAGTAGATAACGGTTCAGCGCACAGCCAGAATAAAAGTGCGAGCTTGCCAGTTAGGTGTATAGTCGGAAGGGAGGCCAATATGGCCACCGCAGTCGCAAAACAGTCTAATCGTAGCCAGCGCGTGCCCAAGGCACTGCGAGAGCAGGTGGAACGTCTGCTCCGGGAAAACTTTGCCTTCATGGATTCGCCGGTTTTTCGTCGAAAACACATCGAGCGCGATCTCTTTGAGATGGAGGCGGAGCCGCAGCTTCCGCCGACGGCCTGGTATCAGCCGACTTCGCAGGATTTGGATGGTGGGACCACCAATTCTCCGAAGCTGATGAAGGGGCCGGAGGAACGGATGATGTTCCTGCGCTTCAACTTTGCCAAGCGCCGCCTGAGTGATCTGAAAAAGCGGATCGAGAAGGATGGGCTGACCCGGGAGACGGCGGAGCAGGTGGTCGAGTGGCACCGCCGCTTTGAGCACTTCCGCGAGTATCTCACCCGGACGAATCTGGCGCTGGTGCTGGCGATGGCCAAGCGCACGCGGCTGGGGCAGGTGGATTTCGCCGAGGTGGTCAGCGAAGGGAACATGGCGTTGCTGCGGGCCGTGGACAAGTTCAATGTGGATCGCGGCTTTAAGTTCTCGACGTATGCCTGCCGGGCGATTCTCAAGGCGTTCAGCCGGGCCGCCCTCAAGGCGTCGCGGCACCGGACGCGGTTCCCGGTGGAATTCGAGCCGGACCTGGAGAAGAGCGACTGGTCGGATCGACGCCGGGAGACGATCGAGGAAGAGTGCGTCGATGAGCTCAAGACGATCATCGACCGCAACCTGGCCGACCTGACCAATGTTGAAGAGACGGTGATCCGCCGCAGGTTCAACTGGCAGGAGCAGCAGGAGTCGCCGCTCACTTTGGAAGAAGTGGGCAAGATCATCGGAGTGACCAAGGAGCGGGTGCGCCAGATCCAGAACAAGGCGCTGGCGAAGATCAAGCTGGTCATGGAGGATGGAGTCCTGCGGACGAAGACGGAAGTTCCGGCCGAGGAATCGATGGATGAGCCGGTGAGCACGGCGATGTAAGGTTGAACTGATTTCAATTTGCAGATTTAACGGAGCCCGCGAGAGCGGGCTTCTTTTTTTGGCTTCTTTTTTTGGCCGGGCTAGATGCCGAACATTTTTTTAGCGTTGTCGTGGAGGATTTTGCGTTCGATGTCTTTGCTGGGAGAGAGGCGGCGGATCATGACGATGGCGCTGGCGCCGGAGCAGACAGCGCCGACGCCGGCGGTGTCGTTGCAGTCGGAGCCGTACATGAGTTTGTTTTGGTGGCGGGAGAGGAAGTCTTTGGCGTGGTCTTGGTCGCGTTGGAGGGAGTTGAGGCCGGAGCCGGCGGAGAGGTCGGCGAACATGTTGGGGTAGTCGGAGAGGAGGCGGTCGGTGAAGCCGCCGGGTTTGACGGGGGTTTTGGGGTAGAGGATGGATTGGTCGGCGTGGTTGGCGTCGATGTTGGCCCAGAAGGTCTGGGCGTGGCCGATGAAGTTGACGCGGGGATATTTTTTGAGCATGGATTCGAAGCGGAGGAAGTTGGTGTTGTACATTTCGTGCTGGATGTGCATGAGGACGGGGACCTGGTAGTCCTGGGCGATATCGAAGATGCCCTGCATCCAGTTGGAGTCGCAATCGACGGCGAATTTTTGTTCGCCGATGCCGAGGCCGCCGCGCTTGAGGCATTTTTCGATTTCAGCGCGGGCGTTGGGGAGGTCGGGGACTTCGTTGGCGAAGAAGTGATATTCGATGGGGTGATTGGCGGCGAAAACACAGGCGGCATCGTTGCCGGTAATTTGGGCGGCCAGGCCGTTGGATTTGCCGTTGTGAGTGGAGGGGCGGATGACTTCCGCGCCGGCGGGGAGGAGGATGGTCTGGGCGATGCCCATGCGGCGCTGGTGGGCGAGGAGTTGGGGGTCGGTGCGGCCGGAGTAGTTGGTGTGCTGGTGGATGTCGATGATGGGGTCGGGCATTAGGGTTGGGATTATAATGCGGCGAAGGATGTCCGGCACAGCCGGACCTACAGGGGCGAATCATGCGTAACATTGTTTTGTTATTGATCATGTTGGCGGGGGCGGCGGAGCCGGTGGTGGAGGAGAGGGATTTGCCGAGGATGGCGGCGGTGGAGGCGAAGGATGCGCTGGGGACGTTTGTGGTGAAGGAGGGATTCAGGGTTGAGCTGGCGGCGGCGGAGCCGTTGGTGGTGGATCCGGTGGCGATGGCGTTTGATGAGGAGGGGCGGCTGTTTGTGGTGGAGATGAGGGATTATTCGGAGAGGCGGGAGGAGAAGCTGGGGCGGATTCGGATGCTGGTGGACACAGATGGGGATGGGAAGTTTGATAAGGCGACGGTTTATGCGGAGGGGTTGGCGTGGCCGACGGCGGTGATTTGCTGGGATGGGGGCGTATTTGTGGGGGCGACGCCGGATATTATTTATTTCAAGGATACGGATGGGGATGGGGTGGCGGATGAGAAGAAGATCGCTTTTACGGGATTTGGGAGCGGGGTGACGCGGCTGAATGTTCAGCAGTTGTTGAATAGTTTTACGTGGGGGTTGGATAATCGGATTCATGGGGCGAGCGGGGGGAATGGGGGCGTGATCAATTCGCCGCAGAATGCGCGGGGGATGCCACTTGATTTTCGGGGGAAGGATTTTGCATTCAACCCGCGGACGATGGAGATTCGGGCGGAGATGGGCGGGGGGCAGCACGGGCTTTCGTTTGATGATGCGGGGCGAAAATTCGTTTGTAGTAATAGCCACCATATTCAAGCGGTGATGTATGAGATGAGGTATTCGGGGGGGAATGCGAATTATGCGATGCCGGGGGCGCTGGTGGACATCGCGGCCGATGGGCCGGCGGCGGAGGTGTATCGGATCAGTCCGGAGGAGCCGTGGCGGGTGATTCGGACGAAATGGAGGGTGAGCGGGTTGGCGCCGGGGCCGATTGAGGGTGGGGGGAGGTCGGCCGGATATTTTACGGGGGCGACAGGGGTGACGATTTATCGGGGGGATGCGTGGGGGAAGGAATTTGTGGGGGATGCGTTTATCGGGGATGCGGGGGGGAACCTGGTGCATCGGAAGAAAGTTCGCGCGGAGGGGGTGGGATTGGTGGCGAGCAGGCCGGGGGATGAGGAGAAACGGGAGTTTTTGGCGTCGAAGGACACGTGGTTTCGGCCGGTGCAGTTTGCGAATGGGCCGGATGGGAATTTGTATATCTGCGACATGTATCGGGAGACGATCGAGCATCCGTGGTCGCTGCCGGAATCGATCAAGAAGCACCTGGATTTGAACAGTGGGAATGATCGGGGGAGGATTTATCGGATTGTGCGGGAGGGGTTTAAGCAGCCGGCGCGGGTGCGGATGGGGGAGATGAGGACGGGGGAGCTGGTGGGGATGCTGGAGAGTGGGAATGGGTGGACGCGGGATACGGCGGCGCGGTTAATTTATGAAAGGCAGGACAAGTGGGCGATTGGGGGACTGAGGAAGCTGGTGAAGGAGTCGGGGTCAGCGCTGGGGAGGATGCATGGGTTGTATGCGCTGGAAGGGTTGGGAGGATTGGAGGCGGGATTGGTTGAGGGGGCGCTTGAGGATGAGAGCGCGCTGGTGCGGCGGCAGGCGCTGCGGGTGTCGGAGAGATTTGCGGATAATCCACAGATAGTTTCGGCGATTGCGCCGAAGCTGGCGCGGCTGGTGAATGATCCTGATGCGTGGGTGCGGTATCAGCTGGCGTTCACGCTGGGGGATTTTTCGTTTGGGGACCGTAATGAGTTGCTGGCAGAACTGGCCAAGCACGACGCCGGAAGCGCGTGGGCGAGGGCGGCGATATTGAGCTCGTTAACGAAGGGCTCGGGAGAGATTTTTGCGGGGTTGATGCGGGATGGCGTTTTCAGATCATCGCGGGAAGGGCGGGAGATTCTGCAACAGCTGGTGGTGCTGATCGGGGCCGGGGGCCGGGCCGATGACATTTCCCAATTGCGATTGGCGCTGGCGGGGACGGAGGATCGGGGGCTGGTTTTTTCCCTGGCGAGAGGACTGGGGGAAGGGCTGGGACGGCACGGGGAATCCCTTGGGAGTATTGCAGAGCTCAAACCGATCCTGGCGGATGCAGCGCAGGCGGCGATGGATCCGCGGGTGGATGAGGCGACGCGCGTACAGGCGATTGAGCTGCTGGGGCTTTGCGTGGATCGGAATTCCATTGAAGGCCTATTCAAATTGCACGAGAGCAAATCAGCGCGTCTGCAAACGGCAGCACTGGCGGCGCTGGATCGGCGGAATCCTCCCGGGCTGGCGGAGGTGCTCATTGGCCGATGGAGGTCCTTAACGTTGCGAGCGCGGAGCGAGGTGATGGGCGTGCTGCTGAAGAGGGAGGATCGGTGCAGAGCTCTTTTGCGCGGGATTGCGGCCGGCACGATCGCTCGGGAGGAGCTTTCCTCAACCGAGATTCGCTACCTTCGCGAGTACCCTGCCGGTTCGGTAGCCGAACCGGCACGGCAGCTATTTGTGCGCGGGATAGATCAGTCGCGGAAGGATGTCGTGGACGCAATGATGCCGGCGCTGGAGATGAAGGGGGATGGGGAGCTGGGCAAGAAGATTTTTTTGGAGAGGTGTGCGTCGTGTCATCGGGTGGGTGAGGAGGGGTTTGCGCTGGGGCCGGATTTGGTGACGGTGAAGAACAGCGGGAAGGAGAAATTGCTGGTGAATATTGTGGATCCGAATCGGGAGGTGGCGTCGCAGTATTCGGCGTATCTGGTGGAGACGAAGGAGGGGGAGAGTGTTTTGGGGATTATTGGGAGCGAGACGGCGACGAGTGTTACGTTGCGGCAGGCTTATGGGGTGGAGACGGTGATATTCAGGTCGAACATCAAGAGGCTGAAGAATCAGGGGCAGTCGCTGATGCCGGAGGGGTTGGAGGAGGGGTTGGGGAAGCAGGGGGTGGCGGATTTGGTGGAGTTTATTTTGAAATAGAAGACACGGGCGGGACGCCCGTGGTACGTGATGGGGGACACGGGCGGGACGCCCGTGCCACGTGTAGGGGGACATGGGCGAGGCGCCCATGCCACGTGGGGACAGGGCACCTGTGAGACCAATACAAAACTGATCAGACGGTTCCCAAGTGGAGCGTGCCGGAGGGGGTGTCGCGGTAGAGGAAGGATTGGCGGGGGCCGGAGGTGGCGGTGAGGTAGGAGCCGCCGTGGGTGGCGAGGGTGCGCGAGGACCAGGAGCCGGAGCGGGAGGTGGCGAGCATGGCGGTGTCGGAAGATTGGTTGTAGAAGAAGATGCTGGGGGTTGCGCCGTCGAAGAGGAGGGTGGTGTATTTGCCCTGGCTGCCTTTGGAGGCGACGGTTTGCCTGGTCCATTTGCGGCCGTCGAAATGGGCATAGCGGAGGTCTTCGGTGTCGGCCAGATAATAGCTCATGCCGGCGTGGCCTTTGTTGTCGAAGGCGAGGGAGATGAAGCCGCCGCCTTTGCGGGAGTCTTCGACGCTCGTGAGGTTCCATTTGCCCGAGGAGGATTTTTCAGCGTAGCGGAAGATGTCATTGGTGTTGTCGAGGTAGGCGATGGCCCAGCCGCCGGTTTTGGGGTTGAGGGCGAGGCTGGAGGAGCGGCCGGTGTCGCCGATGGAGTCGATGGTGCTGAGGGACCACTTGGATTTGACCTGGACGGCGAGCTTGAGGTTACCGCCGGTGCGGCTGTAGTAGCTGATGGCGGGTTTGTTGGCGGAGTTGTAGGCGAGTGAGGCGTATTCGCCGACGCTGCCCTTGCTGTCGATGCGGGTGACGCTGAAGGTTCCGCCGCTGAGGTGGGCGTATTTGAGATCCTGGTTTTTGGCGTCGTAATAGGCGAGGCCGGGGAGGCCCTTGTGGTCGATGGCGAGGGAGACGTATTGGCCGACGCTGGCGCTCTTGTCGACGATTTTCACATCGGACCACATTCCCGAGGCGGAGCGGGTGAGGTATTTGAGGGTGTGGCTCTTGGAGTCGTACCAGGCGATGTGGAGGCGGCCGGAGGAGTCGTAGGCCAGATCGCTGTAGGCGCCATTCAGGTTGGGAGGGGCGGGGGAGGAGGCGCTGAGGTTGATGCTGTAGGTTCCGTCGAGGGTTTGCGAGGAGCTGAAATGAATGAAATAGGAGCCGGCGTCGAGCGAGATGGTTTTGCTGCCTTTGGGGAGGGAGGTGATGGATTGCTGGGAAGAATCGAGGAGGGTTGCGGCGGGGAAGGATGAGCTGCCGGTGTAGCCGAGGGTGATCTGGAGATCGCTGGCTTCGCTGAGGGTGAAGGAATAATAGTCGTGATTGCCGGCGAGGAGGCGCAGGCCGGAGAGCTGGGCCGCGCCACTGGAGAGGGTGAGGCGGGTGGCGGAGGAAGCGGAGTTGTTGGGCTCGTAGGCATCGTCCACGTTGCTCATTGCTTCGGCGATGGCGGCGTCGATGTTGAGGCGGGGGAAGGTGAGGTTAGTGACAGCGCCGCGCTCGTTGTCACCGTCGTAGTTGGGGGAGCCGGTGGAGTCGAGGATGTCCATGATCTCGGAGGGGGAGAGGGTGCTGTCGGCCTGCTTGAGGAGAGCGGCGGCGGCGGCGGCGAAGGGGGCGGCGAAGCTGGTGCCGGTGGCGGCGAGGTAGATGTGCTTGGAGGTGGAGGGATTCCAGTAGGTGGTGGGGATATTCTCGCCGGGGGTGAGAAGATCGAGATCGGAGGAGCGCTCGGTGAAGGTGCTGATGACGTCGGAGGCGTTGATGGAGCCGATGGCGTAGGCGCTGGGATCGGCGGCGGGGTATTCGATGGAGAAGGGGGAGGAGACGCCGCTGTTGCCGCTGGAGGCGGCGATGAAGACGCCCATGTTGGCGAGGGTTTGCAATTCATCCCAGAAGGGGCCGGTGCGGGTGGGGCTGGAGTAGGCGCCGCTGCCTTCGGAGAGATTGACGGCGACGATGTTGTACTGAGAGCGATGGGAGATGACCCATTGGAGGGCCTGTTCGATGCGGAGATCTTCCTGGGAGGCGCTGGAGGAGCTGTCGCTGGTGCGGAGGGCGATGATTTTCGCGTTGGGGGCGAGGCCGCGATAGCGGTTGCCGGCGTAGACGAAGTCGTTGGCGGCGATGATGCCGGCGAGGCCAGTGCCGTGGCCGTCTTCATCCATGGGGTCGGAATCATTGTCGACGAAATCGTAGCCGGCGACGACCTTGTAGCCGGGGCCGAAACCGCCGCCGAGGGCGGGATGTTTGTAATCGACGCCGGTGTCGATGATGGCGATGGCCTGGCCAGAGCCATTGATGCTGGGATAGTGACTGATGGCGGCGTCTTGTTTGATGAGTTTGGGGAATGCGCCCCAGGGCTCGCCGGCCAGCAGGACACGAGATTCGAGAGGTTCGGACAGAATAAAGCAACTGCTCCGATTACTCATTGGAGTTACTTTCCGCGAGAACACAGCGGACAGGCGTGCGTATCTGTCCGACGGGCTGGAGTGTATGGCGGCCGATGAGGCGAAGGGAACGGCCAAAAGTCGGTCGGCACACAAAAGAACAAACGAGCGTGGGGCTCGTTTGTTCTGGGGAAAAATTTTGTGGTTGAGGCCGGTTGGTTATTACTTTAAGCGGTTTTGGCGACGCCCATTTTCATGGCGATGCGGGTGATCTTGATGACGTCGGCATTGGGATCGAGATTGGCCACGGTTGGAGTGCTGCGAGCATCGAAGGCGGCCTTGTTGCGAACGGGGACTTCGCCAAGGATGCCGAACTGACCGTTAAAGCCGGGGAATTTGGGATCAGTGTTGGCATTGACGGTTTCGCGGGCGGCGATGCGGTCCATGGTGGCGAGGCCGGCGGCGTTGTTGATCTTGCCGAAGACGGCGTAACCTTCAACGGTAAATCCGCCGGGGTTGAGGCCAGGATTGTCCTTGGTATTGAAGAAGAACTGGTTGGTGGCGGAATCGGGCACGTTGGTCCGGGCCATCGCGATAGTGCCGCGCGCATTGTCCAGACCCGCCTGAAGAGGGATTTGAGCGTGAGTTCCCACAGCTGCGATGCCATTGTCGGATGTCACCTGAAAACCGCCGCCCTGGATGACGAAGTTGGCGACCGATCGATGGAAGAAGCTACGGTCCCATGCTCCTTCGTTGGCATAGGTGGTGAAGTTATTGACGGTGGTGGCCACCTGGCTCTTGAAGAGGGTCACATCCATGTTGCCATCGGTGGTCATAAACCGAGCGACGGGGGTGCCGGAGACTTTGGTGGTGATGTCGTAATTGCCGCCGGGGGCGCCGTTGCCGCTGCGGTGGGTGGCGCCTTTGAATTCGCCGTCGAGAGCTTTGCCGTCGACACCCTTTATCTTCGAGGCGATGAGCCGGACGCGATAGCGGGTGTTGGCGGCGAGTGTGCTCTTTGCGGTGATGGTGTCGGCCGAGGATGAGTAGTGGACGGTGGTCTTTTTGCGGACATCGTCGGAGGTGCCGAGCTTGCCATCATTGCCGGCGGTGAGGATCTGCACGGTTTTGGTGTTGACGGTGGTGGCTTTGAGATCCTGGGTGATGTTGAGGGTAACCATGCCACGGTTGTCGGCGAAAATGCCGGATACGGCAGCGCTGAGGAGCTGGCGGTTTTCCAGCGGCTCAAATGCGCAGGCGGGGGAAGCCGCGTTGGGTTGGGACGTTTGAGGAAAAAGAGAACGATGCCACTTACGGAGTTGCTTGAACATAACGTGTTGACCCTCTACAGGAAACTGCCCGGCGGGCGGGCGATGCCACTGAAACCAACCGTGCCCGGTAGAAAATTAGCCCAGCATTCGGGCGCTGTCAAAAGATAAACGACGGAAAACGGCGTCCCGTTCGATAATAATGGCCGGCCGGGGGAATTATGGGACGAATTGGGCGGGTTCCGGCATATTCGGATCAAATGGCGCGGAGGATGGGCACAGGGGAGTGGGCTGGCTGGCAGGTGGGGGGCGGTGGTTGTAGGATAAGTTCTTTGTTGGAGAGCTCATGCGTCACGTGATATCGGCATTGGTGATGAATGAACCGGGCGTGCTGGCGAGGGTGGCGGGGATGTTCTCGGCACGGGGGTTCAATATTGATTCGCTGGTAGTGGGGCGGACGGAGGACCCGCAGCTTTCGCGGATGACCATTGTGGTCAATGCGGATGACAACACGCTGGAGCAGGTGCGCAAACAACTCGCAAAGCTGGTCGAGGTGGTGAAGGTGCGCGACTTCAAAGGGACGGCGTATGTGGAACGGGACCTGCTGCTGCTGACGGTGGCGGCGACGCCGGAGAAGCGGACGGAGATCATCGAGATTGTGACGCTGTTTCGCGGGCACATTGTGGATGTGAGCAAGGAGAGTTTGATGGTGGAGTTGTCGGGGACGGAGGAGAAGCTGGAGGCGTGCGTGGAGCTGCTGAAGCCTTATGGGATCGAGGAGCTGGCGCGGACGGGTGTGATCGCGATGGCGCGGGGGACGCAGACGGCGGAGGACAAGGCGACGGCGACGGGGGGTGGAAGCAAGCCGAGGACGAGGAGTTTGAATGCGCCGGCGGCGGTAGCGCTGCCGCCGAGTTAATCGGGTCGTCGGGAAGGAAGAGTGGACGCAGATTACGCAGATGGTGCAGATTTGCGCAGATCAGAGAGGGATTGTGGGGCGAAAATTATTTCTGGTCATTTTCGTGGTGGGGAGTTTTCTGGCGCCTGCGGGAGCGCAGGAGAAGACGGAATTTGGGGGGGTGATTTCGAATTCGTTTGCGACGCGGTGGGCGGGGTTGCCGCCGGTGATGAAGGGGATTGCGGTGCGGCTGGGGGATGGGACGGCTGCGGCGTGTTTTGATACGGATCATTTGCGGTGCGCGGGGGCGTGGGTGGGATGGTCGCGGAGGAGATTTTTATCGCCGTCGATTACGAAGAATTGGCCGATGCTGCTGGAGCTTCAGGGGGTTTCGTTTCGGGCGTCGCTGCATCCTGGGGGGCCGATCATTCGGGGGGACATTCGATTCGTGACGTGGCCGGAGGCGGGGTGGACGGGGATTGATGGGCGGGCGGTGAAGGGGAGGTATCGGGGGTTTTATGTGAATGGGGAGCGGGTGATTTTTTCGTATGAGGTGGATGGGGCGGGAGTGCTGGAGATGTATGAGGTGGTGAAGAAGGAGGGGATGGTGGGGTTTTCGCGGACGATTCAACTGGGGGCGCATGCGGGGGATTTGAACCTAGCGGTGTGCGAGCTGCCGGGGGCGCATGAGCCGAGGGGGGTGGTGGGGAATGAATTTATGGTGCTCGATGAGGCAGTGCCGTTGATGGGGACGTATACGGTGGCGGGGGTGATTGGCGCAGCGCCGTTGTGGGAAGTGAGGCAGGGGAGGGTGAGGCTGCGGCTGGCGGGCAGTGGGCGGGAATCGGTTTTTAAGTTGGTGATATGGAATGGACGGCAGGAGGAGGTGGGGGGATTTGAGAAATTGTTTGGATCGGCGGCGCGGCCGCAGGAACTTTTGGGGTTGTGCGGGGGCGGGCCGGCGAGATGGGGTGTGGATGTGACGAGCGCGGGGGTGCGGGGGGTGGATGATCAGGCTTATGTGCTGGATACGCTGAATCTGCCGGTGAGCAACCCGTGGCAGACGTCGATGCGGCTGGCGGCGATGGATTTTTTTGCGGATGGGAGAGCGGCGGTATCGACGTTGGGGGGAGAGGTGTGGATCGTGGCGGGGATCGATGAGAAGTTGACGAAATTGCATTGGCGGCGGTTTGCGACGGGGTTGTATCAGGCGGTGGGGTTGAAGATTGTGGAGGGGCAGATTTATGTGCTGGGGCGGGATCAGATTACGCGGCTGCACGATTTGAATGGGGATGGGGAGGCGGATTTTTATGAGAATTTTAACAATGCGGGGATCGTGAGCGAGAGGCAGGATGAGTGCAACCTGGGGATGGAGACAGATGGCGAAGGGAATTTTTATTTCAGCAAGGCGGGGGCGGGGGTGACGCCGGATCGGCTGCATGCGCACACGGGGACGATGTTGAAGGTGCCGAAAAATGGGGAGGGGATCGAGGTGATCGCGACGGGGTTGCGATCGAGCAATGGGCTGGCGATTGGGCCGAATGGCGAGATGGTTTGCGGGGACAATGAGGGGACGTGGAGCCCGGCGTCGCGGATCAACCTGATCAGGCGCGGCGGTTTTTATGGGCAGATGGAGACGTCGCATCGCACGCCCGCGCCGAAGGATTTTGATCAGCCAATGGTGTGGCTGCCGAGAGCTTTTGATACGTCACCGGCGGGACTGGTGTGGGCGGGGAAGGATTGGGGGCCGCTGAGTGGGCATTTGCTGGGGATGTCGTATGGGCAGTCGGCCCTATATCACGTGATGAGCGAGGAGGTGGAGGGGGTGGTGCAAGGGGCGGTGTTTAAATTGCCGCTGAAGTTTGCGAGCGGGGCGATGCGGGGGAGATTCAGTCCGGTGGATGGGCAGCTTTATGTTTGCGGGTTGAAGGGATGGCAGACGAATGCGGGGAATGATGGGTCGCTACAGAGGGTGAGATTTACGGGGAAGGGTGTGGTGATGCCGGTGGAGTTTCATGCGGCGAAGAATGGGGTGTTTATCACGTTCAGCGAGGCGCTGGATTTGAAGTCGGCGGGGGATGCGCAGAATTGGGGGGTGGAGCGGTGGAATTACAAGTGGCAGAACAAGTATGGGTCGCCGGAGTTATCGCTGATTGATCCGAAGAAGCCGAAGCACGATGAGGTGGGGGTGGAGGGGGTGAAGATTTCGGGGGATGGGAGGAGGGTGTGGATTAAATGCGAGGATCTCAAGCCGGTGATGCAGATGAAGATTCAGTACAAGGTCAGGGATGGGAGGGGGAGGGATTTGAGGGGGGAGATTTACAATACCGTTCATAGGCTGGGGGTGGAGAGGGGGATTTGATTTGCAATTTGCGATTTTGGATCACGTGAGCAATACCCAGGCGTGGCGTTCGGTGGCGCCTTTTTCGTTGATGACGACTTGCTGGGCTTTGCGGGCCATTTCTTTGGCCTGGGTTGGGGAGGAGAGGAGGATGGAGATCGATTCGCCCAACTGGTCGGAGGTTTGAACTTCCAAGAGGGCGCCAGCGGCTTTGAAGCGGGACATGGCATCGGCGAAGTTGCCGGTGTGGGGGCCGACGACGATGGGTTTGGCGAGGGCGGCGGGCTCGATCATGTCGCTGCCGTGCTGGCGGGGGCCGAGATCGACGAGAGTCCGGCCGACGAAGACGACGTCGGCGAGGCTGTAGAACTTGCGAAGCTCGCCCATGGTGTCGCCGAGGATGACGGGGGAAAGAAGGGTACTGGCCATGGTCGGTTCGTTGCCGCGCTGGACGATTGCGCCCTTGAGGAAGGCGGAGAACTGCTCGCGGCGCGGAGGGGGAAGGGTTTGCGAGCGGCGCAGGACGGTGAAGCCGGCGGCGGTGATGAGGTTGGCCACTTCATCGAAGCGCTCGGGCTTGCGGGGGACGATGATGAGGCGGAGGCGGGTGTGGCGGGTGAGGAGAGAGCGGTATTGGCTGAGAATCATTTCCTCCTCGCCGGGGCCGGTGGAGCCGCAGACCCAGACGCGCTCGAGGAGGGCGGGGTGGAGGGCGTCGGCGGGGAGGTGGGGAAAAAAGGGGGATGGGGGAAGGGCTTCGGGATGAAGCTTGAGAGCGGCGGCCAGCTCTTCATCGCCTTCGACGCGGTCGGCGACGGTGGCGGTGTCGAATTTCATGGTACCGGTGACCTGGACGCGATCGGGCTTTGCACCGAGGTCGATGAAGCGCTGGGCGTAGGTCTGGTCCTGGGCGCAGATGACGGAAATTCGCTGGAGCATGCGCTTGATGACTGGTCTGATCCATTTGTAGCGCTGGAAGCTGGGCTCGGTGATTCGGCCGTTGAGGAGGACAACGGGAATTTTGCGGCGGGCGCACTGGCTGATGAAATTGGGCCAGAGTTCGAGCTCCATCAGGGCGACGACGTTGGGGCGGAGATTCGTCAGGACTTTGCTGACGGCGGGAGTAAAGTCGAGGGGATAGCGGATGATGGTGAACGGGCTTTGGGGTTGATCGGGGAGTGCCGGCTGCGGGATTGGGCGACCGTTGGCGCCGTAGAGTTCGATGGCGCGGGCGTAGCCGGTTTCGGTGGTGGTGGAGATGATCACGTGGATGTCGGGTTTGAGCTCGCGGAGGCGGGCGACGAGCATTTTGGTGGCGTTGATTTCGCCGAGGGATACGGCGTGGATCATGACGGCGGGATGAGGGCCGCTGCGCAGGGGAACATCGCCCATGCGCTGCGAGAAAGCCTGGAGAACTTTGCGGCGGGTGGAGGGTTTGATCAGCCAGAAGGGAGCGCTGGCGGCCACGGCCAGGCCATAGGCGATGTCATAGGTGTTGATCATGCGCGGCGGGGATGGTTTTACCATGAAGGAGGGGGCGGGGCACGGGGGAGAAGAAGACCCCCTCACCCTAACCCTCTCCCCTGAGTACAGGGGCGAGGGGATAGGAAGGAGTACAAGGGCGAGGGGGAAGAAGGCGTACCGGGGCGAGGGGATAGGAGGGAGTACCCAGGCGAGGGGAGAAGAGGGGAGTACGGGGGGGAGGGGAAAGTTCGGAAGGAGCGGGGAAAGTGTCAGGTGGATTGCTTGCGGATGGTCATGTCGAAGTTGCGGACCATGGATTTGTACATGCCCCAGACGACGAAGGCGTAGAGGGCGGCGGCGGCCCAGCCGAAGACGAAAACGAGGAGGCGTCCTTCAGCGCTATCGCCTTCGCTGAATGAGCCGGAGGCGACGTCCATGGGATTGACGAGGATGGCCATGAGGGTGAAGGGGCTGAAGCAGCCAACGATGAGGCCGGGGGAGCCGATGCTGGAGCCGGCGGCGTTGATGCCGCAGACCCAGAGGCCTCCGCAGACGCCGGCGACGATGCCGACGCTGCTCATGACGGCGACGACGGTTTTGCGGCAACGGAGGGACATCTGCATGCCGAGTATGGCGGCGAAGGCGCTGACCATAACGAGGGTGGCGGGGAGGATGAGGATGGCTTCGGGGAAGACGGTCCAGGGGAGAGGATGGGCGGCCCAGGGAGTGGAGCGGATCATGTCGTGGAAGACGAAGATGAGAACGCTGATGATGGGCACGGCGACGAGGGGGAGGACAAAGCTGACCAGGCCGCGGAGCTTGCCCCAGACGTAATAGCGGCTGGTGATGGGGGTGCTGAGGAGAAGGTCGAGGGTGCCATCTTCCTTTTCGCGGGTGACGGTGGAGGCGGCGGATTGGGTGAGGATAAGGAGGATGACGGCCAACTCGATCATGACAGCGCCGAGGAGGAACTGGCGGGTGCGCTTGTCGCTGAGGAGCATCTGGGGGTAGGCGACATTGAGGGTGCCGAGGACTTTTTTCGCAGCGCCGCTGTCGGGGAGGTAGCTGGTGATGACCATTCCTTCGCGAAGGTCTTCTATGCCGAGTTGCTGTTCGCCCATCTGGACTTTGGTGGGGGCGCGGCCGGATTCGAAGCGGTCGCGGAGGAGGTAAACGGAGGGCGCGCCGTTTTCCATGATGGTGAGCGTTTTGTCGTTGGGGTTGTAGCCGCCCGCGCCGATGTAGACGGAGGCGGGTTCCTGGGTGGAGGACATGACCACGAGCACGATGGCGGCGATGAGGCCGGCGGTCATGAAGCCGTAGCGGAGGATGACAGCGCGGTTGGCGGAGGCCTTGGTTTTGGCTTCGCGCCAGGCGATGGGGTTGCTCCAGACGTGGCGGGGTTTGCGGGTGCGGTCGCCTTTGGAGATGTGGAGTTTTTGCATGAGCCAGCCGCGCATGGTGTTGGTGGACTGGGCCAGTCTGCGGAGCATGAAGATCGAGGGGGTGACCAGGACGAGGCTGAGGAGGAACATAAAGGTGATGTAGAAGGTCTGGGGGCTGCTGAGGTACCAATTCCACGGCCAGGAATAGCCCTGGACCATGCCGGCTTCGGGGGGGCGATAGGCGGGCTCACCGAAGATCACGCGGAGGGCGAGGAAGGGGTGGATGCCGGCAAACCAGGAGATGTGGGTTTGGGCCTTGCCGGCTGAGTCGAAGCTCCACTGGTATTGGAGGTAGCCCATTTTTTCGAGGGCGAGGGGGATGGCGAGGTAGAGCATGATGAAGAGGTAGAAGGAGAAGATGGTGCGGCGGGTGCCGACTTTGAAGACGGCGATGGCCATGGCGAGAGCGCCGGTGACGAAGGCGGTGGCGCAGGCGATGAGGAAGGACATGGTGATGCTGGAGATGGCGACACCGCCGAAAATCTGGGTGATGGCGAAGATGGGGATGCCGGAGATGAGGAGGGTGACGACGAAAAAGAGGCGGGAGAGGAGGGAGCCGAGGACGATCTGGCCGTTGGTGAGGGGAGTGGCGAGGAGGATGTCGTAGGTTTGGGAATCTTTTTCCTGGGTGATTGCGCCGGCAGTGAAGATGGGGGCGAGGAGAGCGACGAGGGCGAGTTGGGCGTAGCTCATCCAGTAGAAGATTTCGGAGGATTGTTTGGAGAGGTCGGAGAGGGAGGCGCTGGCGAGAGAGCCGGCGGATTGGAGCAACAGAAAAATCACCAGGAATAACAGAATCCCCAGGTATGCGCAGCGGATGAGTAAATCACGTTTGCGCTTTCCCCCGGCCTGCACAACCCGCACCAGAATCGGGTTGGCGGGAATCAGTCGCCAGAGATAGTTGCTGATGCCGAGCATTGCAAATCCATCCAGCCAGAAAGCAAGTAGGTCCGGCTGAGCCGGACATGTCCGGCTCAGCCGGACCTACTGGACCATTCCTTTGGTGAGGCGCATGAAGGCGGTTTCGAGGTTTACTTCTTCTTCTTTTAGCAGGGTCAGGCGGTAGCCGGCGGCGAGGAGGCGTTGGGGGACGAAGCTGAAGTCGTCGATGCCGTCTTTGAGGGAGACCTGGAGGTAGCCGTTGTTGGCGACGACTTCGGAGACGTTGGGGTCCTGGGAGAGGAGTGCGGCGGCTTGTTCCTGGCCGGTGGCGACGCCGACTTGCAAAACAGTGCCGGCTTTGGCGCGGCGGATGATGTCGGAGACGGGGCCGCTGTAAATCAGCTCGCCCTGTTCGATGATGCCGATTTTGTTACAGAGATCCGCAAGCTCTGGGAGGATGTGGGAGGAGATGAGGATGGTCTTGCCCATGCGGCGAAGTTCTTTGAGGAGCTCGCGCATCTCAATTCGGGCGCGGGGGTCGAGATTTCCGGCCGGCTCGTCGAGGAGGAGAACTTTGGGATCGTGGACGAGAACGCGGGCGATGGAGAGGCGCTGCTTCATGCCGCGGGAGAGGCTGTCAACCAGGGCGTCGCGCTTGTAAGCGAGGTCGGTCAGTTCGAGGACGTCGTTGACGACTTTGGTGCGCTGCGGGCCGTTGATGTTGTAGGCGGCGGCGAAGAATTCGAGGTATTCCTGCACGACCATGTCCTCGTATGCGCCGAAATAGTCGGGGACGTAGCCCAGGAGGGGGCGGATCATGCGCGATTGATAGCCGACGACGTAGCCGCAGACGCGGGCTTCGCCCCAGGTGGGCTGGAGGAGGGTGGCGAGGATTTTGATGGTGGTGCTTTTGCCAGCGCCGTTGGGCCCGATGTAGCCGAAGCAATCGCCTTCCTGAATTTCCAGGTTGAGGTTGGAGAGGGCGACGAGGGAGCCGTAGCGCTTGGTGAGGTTGACAGTTTTGATGACTGTTTCCATGGGTGCTCAGTTACATCATCGCGGCTTGGGCCGCGGCCGGGTGAAGGTCGGGGGTCGCACCTGGGGCTGGGGCTGCGGCGTGTCGACGGCCGGGGCGGAGCCAAGGTCATAGATGCTGCTGTCGCGGTTCATGGGCTGGGTGGCCGCGCCGCCGCGTTCCATCGGGATAATCACCTGATAATACACCAGTCCCTCGCCCTTGACCTGTTCACCCTCGACTTTCAGGGGAAATGGCAGGGGCGCGGCATCTTCGGCTTTGGCGAAGATCAGTAATTGGCCAGCGCTGACGGCGCTGGAGGCGTCGAACTGCCGGCCGGCGCGGCGCAACAGCTCGTAGCGCTCGGGGCGCTCGTTGGTGGGGGTGAGTTTGCCGGGCCAGAGGCGGTCGAAAATGGTCATGAGGAGGGCTGCGCGGTCGTTGTTGTAATAGCGATCACCACTGCCGATGCTGCTCTTGAATTCTTCGCCCCAATTAGCCATCCAGATGCGGTTGAGCGGGCCGCGAAAACCCACCGTGTTCGATTTTGCTTCAGTGCCGAAGACGGCGAGTTTGCCGTAGATGTCGGCCAGGTCGATGGTGCCGCCGTTGGCCCAGGAGCCGCGGCCGTCGGTGGGATCGCGAAGGGAGATCATTTCATCGTCGGCATTCTGGTAGGGAAGGTCGGGCTGGCGGGTGAAGATGAGGAAGACGAAGCGGAGGTCGTGGCCGGTGTTGTTGGTGAGCAGGCCGGAAAAGCGGCCATCGACGAGGCTGGCCTTGCCGTCGATGCCGCCGGTGGAGGCGCCGACCCAGCGGGCGGAGAATTTTTTGAGGGTGCTGCGATAGGGGACGTCGATGGCGGGCGCTTCGGCGGAGCTGCGGTCGCGCATGGGGATTTCGTATTCCTTGTAGGCCGGGAATTCGGCGGCATCGACGACGTGATCGGGGTGAACCGGATAGGGGATGACGTAGCTGAAGCGCTTGGGGGCGATGTCGGTGAGCTCGATGTGCTGGTTGCCATCGCGGGGGATGTAGAGGCCGAATTGGCTGTGGGCGACGGTTTCACGGTCGGGGCCGATGTGGACGAAGGTGACGTGTTGAAGCTGTGGGGGGCCGCGGAGGACGAGTTTGACGATGGCGGCGGTGAGGGCGGTGGCGCCGAGGGCGCAGACGGCGAAGGCGACCCAACTGTAATAGGCGCGGCGGCGGGAGAGGAGGAAGAAATAGCTGCCGGGGCCGGCGACGAGCCAATAGCCGATGAAAAGGACCATGGCGAGGGCGACGAGAGCAGCGCCGCGGCGTGGGAGTTCCATTCCGGCGAGGACGGTTCGGGAGAGATCGGTTTTGTTTTGGGTGCCGGTGGTGTACATGTCCGGCTTCTTGTCCATCAGGGAGATCAGCGTTTCATTTCGCCAATCCATGGTGCGATCCCAGATCGCCTGCCAGCCGTACTGACGCACCGTCGGACGGTTGGAGATGATCTGCTTGTCGCCAAAATCCTGGGCGACCCAGACGACGCTGCCGAGGCCGTAAGTCCATCGCGCGAGGTAGGGGGAGGATTTGTCGCTTTCGCAATAGAGATTTACGAACGCCCCCTTTTTGGGCGTGGCTTTGACGACCGGGACCTCTTTGCCTTGTAGATCAAACCACGGATCATTCGGCTCCCACACAGCGGTGGGATTTTTTCTCGTGCGCCAGGGCGGCTTGAGTTTGTTGATGTCGGCCTGCTCGGGGTCGTCGAAGTTGGGCATACCGGCGAGCATGCGCAGCGAAGCCGCCCCCTTTTCGTTTTGCACGCCATCGAGCGTGACCGGCAGCAGGGGGGCCAGTTCGCTTTCCTTGAATTTCTGCCAGTTTTGACCCTGAGTGACGACGAGCTTGCCGCCGTCGCGGACGTAATCCTGAATCGCGGCCAGCGATTCAGCGCGAAGCTCGGCCGGATCGCTGCCGAGCCAGACGATGGCATCGACGGCGTGGAAGCCTTTCACATCGCCGGGCATTTCGGAGGGGGTGATTTTGTAGAATTCGACATCTTCGGTGAGGCCGACAGCGCGATCGTAGAAGCCGCCGAGGGGTTGGCTTGTCGAGCCGCCGACCAGCAGGACGAGGCGGGTTCCTTTGGCGGGGCCGAAATAAGTGTCCATCCTGTCATCGAGGCTGCGCGGGAGGGAGGTGCCGGGGACGATGGGGATTTGCAGGAGCTGTTTGCCATCTTCCTTACAGAGGAAGATGCGGATGAGGTTGGTGAATTCGGCGGCGTTGCCCTGGATGCGGAGGTCGCGGGGCTGGGGCATGAAGTAGACCCAGACGTGTTCTTCGATGCGGCCGCCGGGGGGATTGCCGTTGAGGGTGAAGGGGCGGGTGTAGAGGACGCGGTCGCGGTCGAGGTCTTCCTGGACGATGGCGATTTTGTAGGTGCGAGTGTCGCCGACTTTGGGGCGGAGGCGGAGCTTCATGGGCGTCCAGGTGTTGGGACGGTATGAGCCGCCGTAGCCGATGCTTTCCACTTCCCCTTCGGCCTCGGCTTGGGCGAAAGCGGGAGCGGTTAGAAAAAGGAGAATAAACCCCGCCAGGAGAACACGCATGCAAATGCCAATGTAAGAGGGGCGTGGGAGAGCGTCAATCATAACCTTGGGGTTTGACGCTCGGGCGTGCGGGGGAGTTGCGGGAGGATGGGGGTACATTAAGCACTCAGAATTCAGAATTCAGAAGAAGACCCCCTCACCCTGACCCTCTCCCCTGAGTACAGGGGCGAGGGAAGAAGAGGAGTAAGAGTAGGATTAAGAGTAAGAAGAGGAGTAAGAGTAGGAGTAGAGGGAAGAGGAGGCGCAGAAAGACGGTGCGGCGAGCCGCACCCTACGGGAGGAGGCGGGGGGCGGGCTGGAATGTTCGCCGCTGGGTTAGATGTCGAAATACATGCAGAATTCGTAGGGGTGGGGGCGGACGCGGATGGCGTCGACTTCGTTTTCGCGTTTGTATTTGATCCAGTAATGAATCACATCCGCGGTAAAGACATCGCCTTTGAGGAGGAAATCGTGGTCCTGTTCGAGCTCATTGAGCGCCTCATCGAGAGACGCGGGGGCTGAGCCAATATTTTCGTATTCCGCGGCGGAGAGGCGGTAGATGTCCTTGTCGAGGGGGTCGCCGGGGTGCAGCTTGTTTTCGATTCCATCCATCGCGGCCATGACCATGCCGCTGAAGGCCAGATAGGGGTTGCAGGAGCTGTCGGGGCAGCGGAATTCGATGCGCTTGGTGTTGGGATTTTCGCTGTACATGGGGATGCGAATGGCGGCCGAGCGATTGCGGCTGCTGTAGACGAGGTTGACGGGGGCTTCGTAGCCGGGGACGAGGCGTTTGTAGGAGTTGGTTGTGGGATTGCAGAGGGCGCAGAGGGCGCGGGCATGCTTGAGGATTCCGCCGATGGCGAAAAGGCCGATATCGGAGAGGCCGGCGTAGCGGTTGCCGGCGAAAAGCGGCTTGTCGCCCTTCCACATGGAAAAATGGACGTGCATTCCCGAGCCGTTGTCCTGGAAGAGGGGCTTGGGCATGAAGGTGACGACTTTGCCGTGGCGGGCAGCGACGTTTTTGCAGACATATTTGTAAACCATCACGTTGTCGGCCATGGTCATCAGGTCCTGATAGCGCATGTCGATCTCGCACTGGCCGCCGGTGGCGACTTCGTGGTGATGGGCTTCGACGGGGATGCCCATCTCGATCAGGGTGGCCACCATCTCGCTGCGGATGTTCTGCATGGTGTCCATGGGGGGCGTGGGGAAATAGCCCTCCTTGAGGCGGACCTTGTAGCCGAGGTTGGTGGGATCCTCGTCGCCGCGGCCCCAGATGCCTTCGCGGGAGCCGACGAAGTATTTGGCGTAGTTGATTCCCTGGTCGTAGAAGGCCTGGTCGAAGACGAAAAATTCCAATTCGGGGCCGAAATTTGCGGTGTCGGCGATCTTGGATTTCTTCATGTAGTTGGTGGCCTTGCGGGCGATGGAGCGGGGGTCGCGGGAATATTCGCGCTTGGTGATGGGGTCGCGGACGTCGCAGATGACCGAGAGGGTGGTGTGCTGCATGAAGGGGTCGAGACGGGCGGTTTCGGGGACGGGGAGGAGGAGCATGTCGGATTCGTTGATGGCCTGCCAGCCGCGGATGGAGCTGCCATCGAAGCCAAAGCCGTGGTCGAAGCTGTCGGGCGTCAGCTCGCTGATGGGGACGGTGGTGTGCTGCCACAGGCCGGGGAAATCCATGAAACGCAGATCGACGAACTGAACCTGCTTCTCTTTCGAGAACTTGAGCAGATTTTGGGGTGTCATATGAATTGGTCTCCAGCAGACGCTCGCGCGGAAGGGGAGTTATGGTAATGGGAGCGGGCGGGATGGTCAAAATCGAGGGTGGATGTTTTTTCCGATCGAGGATGAGACACGGGCAAGATGCCGGTGCTACCATGATGGCATGGGGCGACGGATATTTCTGCTTTCGCCGGCGCGGTGCAGCGGCGAGCGGGCGAACCTGGTTTATCGGGATGAGGCGAGTTTTCCGCTGGCGCTACGTCTGCGCAATGGGGAGGCGACGCTGGGGGAGACATTTACATTTTTGAGCGGGCTGTATTTCAGGGGGAAGCTGGCTTATGCGCGGAAATTCGCGGCGGATGCGAGTGGGGTGTGGATCATGACCACCAATCGGGGGTTGCTGCGGCCGGATACGGCGGTGAGCTTGAGGGAGCTTGCGGCGATGGCGGCGGTGCCGATTCACCCGAAGGAAACGCGTTACACGGGGCCGCTGAGGCGATGTGCGCGGAAACTGGCGAATGAGACGGGGGATGCAGAGATTATTCTGCTGGGGAGCGTGGCGTCGGGGAAATATGTCGATTTGCTGCTGGAGATTTTTGGGGAGCGATTGAGATTTCCCAGCGAGTTCGTGGGGCGGGGGGACATGAGCCGAGGGGGACTGATGCTGCGGGCGGTGGATTCGGGACAGGAGCTACAGTACATCGCGGTTACCGGAGCGATTCGTCATGGCAAGCGGCCGCCGCGATTGCTGCCCATGAGAAGGAAATGCACCGCCGGCATCGACCCGCCTAATTCTGATCCTTCCGCCATTTCGGCTGGTTCCATTTTAACTGGTTGACGGTGGCCAGATCGAAAGTTGGGGCGATGGACTTGGTGACGACACCGTCGGCGTGGCCATCCAGGTAGAGGATGTTGGTGACGGTGCGTTTGTTGTGACGGGCATTGACGCGTGTGGCCCGCGCTGCGTCGGCGGTGTGATTCAGGTAAATCCCATCGAACAGGAAAACCATCTCGCTGGACCGCTTGAACTCCGTGGACTTCGGCAGGCTGTAATCGTTGTCGTTGTTGTCGTGCGGGATTCGCCACACGGGCAAGAGCTTGTCGGAGCCGCCATCCGAAGTGCCGCTGGGCGCACAATTGATCCCGTACCAGGTATCGACGATCAACCGCGGCACGGATCGGTCCAGCGTCAGGGACTGCACACGAAAGGCATAGGCGCCCTGGGCATCCTCGCGCGAGGTGGGGGTGAGGCCGGCGGAAACGGTCACCCAATCCTTGTCCCAAAGTCCGGCCGGACACCAGAAGACCGAGGCCTGCGGCGCTGTGATCTCGTTGAGGGACATCGGGGTGGGCAGCGGTTTGGAGACGTACTTTCCCAATACCAGAATCCCGGCCCAGCTCTCGCTGTGATAAAAATCACCGCGTGGGCGATAGCCGGCCGGCAGCGTGTAACCTTTGTTGTCGCTGGAATACATCATGGCAGCCTGGCCGAGCTGGCGGAGCTGCGCCAGGCACTTGGCCGTCGATGCGGCCTCGCGTGCGCGGCTGAGCACGGGCATCAAAATGGAAATGAGGAGGGCGATAATGCCAATGACCACCAGCAGCTCGACCAGCGTAAAAGCACGCCTTTGCTTTTTCATATGCACCTCTCGGCCCGCCAGTGACAGATTTGTTCCCTTTAATGATACCCCATTCCTGCGACGTATAGAAAGCAAAAGAATGAAACCCGCGCCGCCTGAAGCCGCGGAATCGCTGATATTCCCGGTCCTTATCGACCCGTCCCTCAAGGCCGCGATGGCTTTGGACGAAGAAGCTGAAAGCGGGCAATCCTGCCCGCGTAAATCTGAGAGATGGGAGACTATGGGACGCTTTGACACCCTGATGTACGACAATCGAAACTGGAAGGGCACGATCGCCCTGATGGCTTCGATGTTGATTGGCCTGGCCGTGGGGTTCAAGGGATTTGACGAGCTTCCCGGGCTTCAGGAGGATCGGCGCGCGGCGAGCGTGGCGATTTCCAAGGCCAAACGGGTGCTCGATAAGCAGGTGATTGCGACGCCGGCCTATGCGAAGGCGGCGGAGATGGTCAAGACGGCCGAGGACAAGCTGGGGGCGACCGAGCTGGGAATTATTCTTTCCAACTGCACGTTCGGCATCGGACTGGCGATTCTGGGAATATCCGTTGTGCTCTATCTGCGCCGCAACCAGGGGCTGACGATTCAGACGATTGAGATGGAAACGCAGGTGGAGCACGGGGCTCCAAGACTGGCTGCATGAAGGTCAATGATTCGCGTGGTCAGAGCGAACAGGCCACGATCGGCTCGGTTTCCCCGCCATTGCTGTGTGTCCAGCGCCGGCCGTCCATTTCGATGAGCTGCTGCGCCTTTTTGGGGCCCCAGGAGCCGGGGGCATAGGATTCGGGGGGTGTTTTTGAAGCGGGCCAGGCCTGCTCGATGGGATCGATCACGGACCACGCCGCTTCGGCCTCATCGCCGCGAATGAAAAGCGTTTGGTCGCCGCCCATGGCGTCGTGGATGAGGCGCTCGTAGGCTTCGGGGGCTTCTTTCTGGAAGGTTGTTTTGTAAAGGAAATCCAGGGCGACGGGCTTGATGCTCATCTGGCCGCCAGGAACTTTGCCGTTGAGGCGCAGGCTGATGCCCTCGTCGGGCTGGACGCGGATGATCAGGTCGTTGGGGAAGACGGGGGATTCGCACTGTTTCTGAAAAAGGGTCAGCGGCGGCGAGCGGAAGCGGACGGTGACCTCGCTGAGCTTTTCCTTGAGGAATTTTCCGGTGCGAAGATAGAACGGGGTGCCGGACCAGCGCCAGTTGTCGATGAAGAGCTTGGCGGCGGCGAAAGTTTCTGTTTTTGAATCGGGGGCGACGCCTTTTTCTTTGCGATAACCTTCGGTCTTCTGGCCATTGGCTTCGCCGGCGCTGTATTGGCCGCGCACGGTGAGTTCCTCGACGGCACTGGAGCGAATCGGCCGGATGGAGCGGAAGACCTTCACTTTTTCATCGCGGATGGAGATGGCATCGAGGGCGACGGGCGGTTCCATGGCCACCAGGGCGAGGAGCTGGAACATGTGGTTCTGGATCATGTCGCGCATGGCGCCAGCGCGGTCGTAATAGCCGCCGCGATCGCCGACGCCGAGGGTCTCGGCGACGGTCATCTGCACGTGATCGATGTATTTGTAGTTCCAGATGGGCTCGAAGATGGTGTTGGCGAAGCGCAGGACCATGAGGTTCTGCACGGTCTCTTTGCCAAGATAGTGGTCGATGCGGAAGACCTGCTCTTCCTTGAAATAGCGGTGGAGGAGTTGGTTGAGGGCGCGGGCGGATGATAGATCGCGGCCGAAGGGCTTTTCGATGATGATGCGTTTCCAGGACTCGCCATCATCGCCGTAGTAGGGGCGGGATTTGGCTTCTTCCTGCAATTGTTCGCCGAGGCGCTCGATAATGGGCTCGAACTGGTTGGGGGGAGTGGCCAGATAATAGAGGCGGTTGCCGGGGGAGCGATGTTTCTGGTCCAGCTTCTTGAGTTGCTCGGCGACGCGGGCGTGATCCTCACCAGAGCCATAATCGGCCTTGGCGTAATGAATGCGCTGCTCGAGGGATTTCCACAGGTTTTCATCGATCGGTTTGGAGCGGGCGTGTTTTTCGACGCCACCGCAGCATTCCTTGCGGAATTCTTCATCGCTCATTTCCGAGCGGGAGAAGCCCAGGACGTAGGAGCGCTCGTCGAGCAGCTTTTCACGGGCCAATTCGTAGATGGCGGGGATCAACTTGCGATTCGCCAGGTCGCCGCTTGCGCCGAAGATGACGATCGCACAGGGAGGAGCCATGGGTAGGTCGGGCACTCCTGCCCGACATGCTTGTATGAGATAACCTCAAACGCGGACAAGTCAATGTCGGTATGATCGAACAGGGGCGGTTATGGTGGCGATAATGCGAGTGGTTGGGATCATTCTCGTGCTGGGTTTGCTTTGCGGCTTTGCTTATGCGGAAGTGGGCGATCCGCAGGTGAAGACGGATCATCCGTGGTATCCGGGGGAGCTTTCGTGTTCAACGTTTGAGAGGCTTTTTGCGACGCAGGCAGGGCTTTATAAGCGAGTCACGGGACGGGAGGTGAGCAATGATGAGGATAGGGCGCTGGCGTCGTGGTATTGGCGGAATTTGAATTATGCGCACGGGGAAGATGGCCGGTGCGACGTGTTTGGAGATGGAAAGAATGTGGATGCCGAGCCGAATCGTGACTACTGGACGGGATTGTTTGGGCACGGATTTGGGCTGTGTGGGACGACGCATGCGCAGTACACGGCGGAGATGAACGCGCTGCTGGGGCAATGCCGGGGGAGGTGCGTGGGCGTTTCGGGGCACAATTCATTCGAAGTATTTTTGACCGGCGGGGCGTATGGGGCGGGGCGATGGGTGCTGCTGGATCACGATATTTCGACGGTGATATTTACGCCGGATGGAACGCGGCTGATGTCGATTGGGGAAATCATGCCGCAGATTGCGAGGTTAAAGGATCCGAATTTCAGGCCGGAGCGGCAGCGGGGTTGGCGGGTGGCGGGGCTGCACGATAATGATGCGGGGGGTGTTTATACATCGTTTCGGACGGTGGAATATCTGGCCGGATATGCGGGACCGCCGCCGATGGTTCAATTGCGCAGAGGAGAGTCGTTGCGGAGGTATCTGGAGCCGGGATTGGAGGATGGGAAGACGTTTGTGTTTTGGGGGCGTAATTACAACATTGGCGGAGTTCCCGGGCCGGAGCGGTCGCGGACGTGGATCAATCAGCCGGAGAAGATGTATGGGTCGAAGAATGGGACGGGATATAAGGCGGGGCAGGTGAGGTTTGCGAATGCGGTGTATGAGTATCGGCCGGATTTTGCGGATGGATCTTATAAGGAGGCGGTGGTTGAAGAGGATGGGGAGAAGGTGATTTTTGGTTTTCGCACGCCTTATGTGATTGGGTGTAGTCCGGCGAATAGCAAGGAGTGGGGGATTTATGATGC